>QNCF01000013.1 GCA_003644395.1 Candidatus Omnitrophota bacterium | reverse complement strand
GCCCTTCTTGCTTTCTCCCTTGCTTTAGCAAGTGCTGGAAGTAAAAGAGATGCAAGAATCGCTATAATTGCTATAACTACTAACAATTCAATCAATGTAAACCCTTTTTTCCTCACTTTCCATTCACCTCCTTTCTACTTCCATACTAACCCCTTTTTTAAAATTTGTCAAATTTTTATCTTTGTAGGTATAATTATATTGGAATGGTAAGTGCTTCTGAGATAAGAGTTGGTCAGATTATAAAACTGAAAGGAGCTTTGTGGAAGGTTATTGAGGCTGAAGTTAAAGCAAGGACTGCCCAGTTTTCAAGCCACACCTATATTAAACTTCAGAATTTAAAAACATTCCATACAATGGAGTTGAGAGTCAGCCCTGAAGAGAAATTTGAAGATGTTGAGGTTGAACAGATTGAAATGGATTACCTTTACACAGATGGAAAGAATTTCTATTTTATGCATCCAGAAACATATGAGCAGTTTGAAATCCCATCCTCCATGATTGGAGAATTTAAGGATTTTTTAAAGGAAGGGATGAAAGTTAAAATTGAAGTTTATGAAGGGAATCCAATAGGTGTTGTTATACCTGAATCTGTTGAACTTAAAGTTGTGAGTACAGGTTCTGGAATAAGAGGTGATTCAGATGCAACATGGAAAAGCGCAACACTTGAAAATGGAATGGAGATACTTGTTCCACAGTTTATAAAAGAAGGAGATATTGTCAAAGTCTCTCCAAGGACAAAAGAGTATATAGAAAGGGTGAGCAAGTGATTATTGTAGAGGGTCAGGGATACCTGCTTCTTTAAATCCCTTCTCTCTCAATCTGCAACTTGGACATTTTCCACATGGTTTTTCTCCACTTTTATAACACGACCATGTAATTGAAAAATCAAGTCCAAGTTCTATTCCCTTTTTTATAATCTGGGATTTTGATAAATAGAGGAGGGGGGTCTCAAGTTTAATCTTTTTTCCTTCAATTGTCTTTTTTGTGGCAATATCAATAAGTTTTTGGAATCTCTTTATATACTCCGGTCTGCAATCTGGATAGCCTGAAAAATCAACAGAATTTATCCCTGTAAAAATGCTTTCTGCATCTATACTTTCTGCATATGAGAGTGCTACTGATATAAATATTGTATTTCTTGCAGGGACATAAGTTGGAGGAATTCCATGGTGAATACTCTGTGGTATTTTTATCCTTTTATCTGTGAGGGCTGATTTTGTCCAGGAAAGGTCTATTTTTAATATTAAATGTTTTTTTGATTTTAAAAATTTTGCTATCTTTTTTGCACATATTATTTCCTTTCTGTTTTTTTGTGAATAATCAATTGTAAGACAATAAATATCATATCCTTTTTCTTTCGCAATTGCTGCTGATACAAAACTATCTATTCCTCCTGAAATCAAACAGACTGCTTTTTTCATTTTTGTGGGCGGTGCAGGATTTGAACCTGCGACCTTCCCGATGTGAACGGGACGCTCTAACCAGCTGAGCTAACCGCCCTTTAATATTTTACCATATATATTTTTTTCATAGGGAGGTCTTATTATCCCTTTTTCAGTTATAAATCCTTTTATTAACTCTGCTGGTGTTATATCAAATGCAGGATTATAAACAGGGCAATTTTTTGGTGATATTCTCTTTCCCATAAAACCTCTCACTTCCTCTGGGTCTCTCTCTTCAATCGGTATATCTTTTCCATCTTTTATTGAAAGGTCAAATGTAGAAGAAGGTGCTGCTACATAGAAATCAATATTGTGATATTTTGCCAAAACTGCTAATGAATATGTTCCTATCTTATTTGCTGTATCACCATTTCTTGCAATTCTATCTGCTCCAACTATAACCATATCTATCTTTCCCTGTTTCATCAAATATCCAGCCATATTATCACAGATTAATGTATATGGTATATTTGCTTTTTCAAGTTCCCATGTTGTCAATCTTGCTCCCTGAAGGACAGGTCTTGTCTCATCCACAAAAATATGGAATTTTTTCCCTTTCTTTTTTGATATGAAGAATACTGAAAGGGCTGTCCCAAAACCTGTTGTTGCAAGTCCACCTGCATTGCAATGTGTAAGTATATTCATTCCATTTTTAATCAATTTTTCTCCATTTTCTCCTATTTTATAACATGATACAAGGTCTTCATTGTAAATCTTTTCTGCTTCTTCTATCAAAAGTCTTTTAATCTCTTCAAATTTTAAATCTTTCCTCTCAATTATACTCTCCATCCTTTTTAAGGAATAAAAAAGGTTATAAGCTGTTGGTCTTGTCTTTCTTATCTTTTCAATCCCTCTTTTTATCTCCTTTATATTCTTTGAATTTATTCCACACAGGGCAACTCCATATGCTGCCATTACACCTATTGCTGGAGCCCCTCTTATTTTCATCTTTTTTATTGCATCGCATACTCCTTTTACATCCTTTATCCTTATAATTTTTTCTTTATTTGGAAGGTATCTCTGGTCTATTATATAAATTGAGTTTTCTTTCCATAAGATTGTATTTATAGGTGGTTTCATTTATTCCTCCAGCCTGACAGATTCTTCGCCAAATAGATTTTTAATTCCATTGATTATTTCAGGTGTCGGTTTAATTGATATCCCTTTTAATTTTGCTTTCATCTTTTTATTTTGAATTTCTATATTTAAGTAAATTTCTGTTTTCCCATTATTTTCTGAAATTATATCTTTCAACTTTCTCAATTTTCCTTCATCAACAGGAAGGGAAATATCTATTATGCATTTTTTCAATTTATCATAAATCCCTTCTAAGGATGTCACATCTTCTGCAATAATTCTGAACTCCTCTTCTTTGCTTTCTATTTTCCCCTTTATAAATACAACTGAATTTGCCCTTATTAAACCTGAAACCCTTTCAAAGACTTTTGGATAAAAGACAACCTCAACTCTACCATCAAGGTCTTCAAGTGTCAGAATTGCCATCCTTTCTCCTTTCCTTGTTGTTGTCCTCTTTATATCCACAAGCAGACCCCCTATCCATCCTTTCTCTCCTTCTTTCATATTCTGAATAGATGAGGTTGTGATTGAAGAATAAAGTTTTATAATATCCACATATTTTTCAAGTGGATGGCTTGAAAAATATACACCGAGCATCTCTTTTTCATAAGAAAGGAGTTTCATATCTGACCATTCAGGGAGATTTTTTATTGCTTTTCTGTTAACCTTTGGGATTATTCTTTTTGCAGTTGAAGGGAATATTGAAAGCTGTCCAGCCTGATCCATCTTTTTCATCTTTGCTCCATGTTCAATTGCCTCATCCATCATTGCATAAAGCTGTGACCTTGGTATTCCAAAACAATCAAATGCTCCTGATTTTATCAGACTTTCAATAACTTTTCTATTTACAGCTCTCAAATTCACCCTTTCACAGAAATCAAAAAGTGAAGAAAATGGTGCTTTTTCCCTTTCTTCTATAATTGATTTTATTGCTGAAGAACCGACATTTTTTATTGCAGAAAGCCCAAAAAGTATATCATTTCCTATTATTTTGAATTTCTCATCACTCTGAAGAATATCTGGTGGCAAAACCCATATATTCATCCTTTCACATTCTTTAATATATTCTGCAATCTTATCAGGATTCCCAATCTCACTGTTCAAAAGTGATGTCATAAATTCAAGTGGGAAATTTGCTTTAAGGTATGCTGTCTGGTAGGAGATATAAGCATAACCTGTTGAATGTGATTTATTGAATCCATATTCAGCAAATTTTGAAATCTGATTGAATATCTTTTCTGCTATTTTCTGTGGAATACCGTTTTTCTTTGCTCCTTCAATGAATTTGCTTTCCATCTGCTCCATAACTTCAGGTATCTTTTTTCCCATGGATTTCCTTAACATATCAGCATCTTCCATTGAAAAGCCAGCAATTTTGTTTGCAATCTGCATAACCTGTTCCTGGTAAAGAATCACTCCATATGTGGATTTCAATATTGGTTCAAGGAGTGGATGGTCATATTTAATCTTTGAAGGGTCCTTTCTTCTTTCAATAAAATCAGAGACCATACCGCTTTTCATAGGACCTGGTCTGTAAAGGGCAAGTATGGCTATCAGGTCTTCAAATTCTTTTGGCTGTATTTTCTGGCATAATTCCTGCATGCCCTTACTTTCAAGCTGGAATACTCCAATAGTCTCTCCTTTTGATAGGAGTCTGTAAGTTGCTTCATCATCAAGGGGAAATTCTTTTATTTCTATCCCCCTTCTTTCTTTGATAAGGTTCAGTGTATCCTCTATTACAGATAGTGTTCTAAGTCCAAGGATATCTATTTTTAAAAGCCCAATATCCTCTATGCTTTCCATTTCAAACTGTGTTGCAATCTCTCCTTTTGGGCCTTTAAATAATGGAGCATACTCTGGGATTGGTTTTTCAGTTATAACAATTCCTGCTGCATGGATTGAAGCATGCCTTGCAAGACCAACAAGCTGTAATGATATATCAAAAAGTCTTTTTACTCTTTCATCAGATTTTATTAAATTATTTATTTCAGGATTTTTCCTTATCTCATCTTCCAGATTTACACCTGCATCATGGGAGATAAGTTTTGCAATTTTATCAACTTCCTTATAACTCATTTTAAGTGCTCTTCCAACATCCCTGACAACTGCTCTTGCTGCCATAGTCCCAAATGTTGCAATCTGTGCAACATTTGTATGTCCATACTTTTCCTTTAAATATTCAATCACCTCCTCCCTTCTCCTGTCACAGAAATCTATATCTATATCTGGCATATTAACCCTTGCAGGATTGAGGAATCTTTCAAAGATGAGTCCATAAGATAGAGGATTTATATCTGTAATTCCAAGTAAATATGCAACAAGGCTACCTGCAGCAGAACCTCTTCCAGGGCCAACCCTTATTCCTCTTCTCTTCGCCTCCTTTACAAAATCCTGTATTATAAGGAAGTAATTTGAGAAATTCATCTTTTTTATTATCCCCAGTTCATAAACGACCCTCTTTATCACTCTGTTATCTGTTTTCTCATCCAGTGGAGGTTTTACTTCTATACCGAATCTCTCTCTCAATCCTTCACATACAAGTTCTTCAAGGTATTCATCCTCATTTTTCCCTTCAGGAACAGGATATTTTGGAATGTGGTAATTGCCAAATTCTAACTGTAGATTACATTTTTCGCTTATTTCAATGGTATTTTTTATTGCTTGAGGGACTTCTGAAAAGGAAGATATCATCTCTTCAGGTCTTTTGAAATAAAACTGGTCTGTTGATAATCTCATCCTTTTCGGGTCTTCTATATTTGTTCCTGTCTGGATACACAAAAGGATTTCATGTGAGAAGGCATCCTCTTTTCTTAAATAATGGCAATCATTTGTTGCAACAAGACCTGCTGATGTTTTTTTACTCAATTCAATCAATACTCTGTTTACCTTCTTCTGTTCTTCCATACCTGTATCCATCAATTCAAGGTAGAAATTATCCTTTCCAACAATATCCTGATACTCCCCTATAATCTCAATGGCTTTTTCAATCTCTCCTTTAAGTATGTAATGGCTTATTTCACTCTTGAGGCATCCACTCAAGATTATCAATCCATCCGAATACTTTGAAAGGATTTCCTTATCAATTCTTGGTTTGTAATAGTATCCTTCAAGGTATGATAAAGATGAGAGTTTTGTTAAATTTTTATATCCTGTTGAATCCTTAACAAGACATGTTAAATGGAATGAGGCATCTTTAATTCCATGTGTCTTTTTTTCAAATCTGCTTTCTGGAGCAACATAAAGTTCACATCCAATTATCGGTTTTACACCATTCTGTATTGCAGATTTATAAAATTTTATAACTCCATGCATATTACCATGGTCTGTTATTGCAACAGCAGGCATATTATACTGGTGGGCAAGTTTTGTAACCTCGTCAATCTTGCACATTCCGTCAAGAAGGCTGTATTCGGTATGCAAATGTAAATGGACAAACTCTTTCATTTTATATTTCTCATCTGGTATATTTTACCTTCAGTTTTAAAAGATGGTGCTATTGCTATTTCAATCATCTGCATCTCCTTTATATTCCTTGCACCAACACTCCCCATTGAAAGTTTTAAAGCCCCTATTAAATTCTGTGAGCCATCATTTACCTTTGAAGGCCCAAAAAGTATCTCTTTCAATCCACCTGAAATGCCGACATATATCCTTGTTCCTCTTGGTAAATTCTCATCAGATGTTGCCATTCCCCAGTGGTAACCTTTCCCTGGAGATTCCTTTGCTCTTGCAAAAGCAGAACCAATCATAACTGCATCAGCCCCTGAAGCAAATGCTTTACATATATCACCACTTGATACCATACCACCATCTGTAATTACAGAGACATACCTTCCTGTCCTTTTATAATATACATCCCTTGCCCATGCACAATCACATGTTGCTGTAACCTGAGGGATACCTATTCCGAGAACTTCCCTTGTTGTACATGCAGCACCAGGACCTATCCCAACAAGAATACCTGCTACTCCGCATTCCATAAGTTCAATTGCAACATCATAAGTCACACAATTTCCAGCAATTACAGGGATTTTCATTGATTTACAGAAATTTGGAAGATTTAATGGTTTGTATTTTGTTGATAGATGTGTTGGTGTTAAAACTGTTGCCTGGACAACAAATACATCTGCCCCTGCTTCCTGTGCTATTGGGCCATACTTTTCTGCAAATTGAGGAATACAGCTCACCCCACATAAAACTTTCTCTTTTTTTATCTCTCCGATCCTTTCTGCTATAAGTTTCTCCTTTACAGGTTCTTTATAAATTTCCTGTATAACTGAAGTTGCCTCTTCTTCGGGACTTTTTATTATCTTTTCAATTATTGAGTATGGGTCTTTGTATCTTGTGTATATTCCCATAAGGTTAAGGATAGCAAGTCCACCCATCTTACCAAATATTACCGAAAATTTTGGGTCTGTAACCCCATCCATTGCAGCAGAAAGTATTGGAATTGAAAGTTTTATGGGACCGATTGAAGTTGAAATATCAACTTCTTCAGGATTTATTGTAATTTTCCCGGGAACAAGAGATATATCATCAAAACCATAACATACTCTTGCTTTCCTGTTTATCCCTATCCACATTCCCATTTTTACCCCCCTGATAATAATTCTTTAATAACCTGGAAAACCTTATATATCATTATACTTGTAAGTTTCTCAACTCTTACATCCGGACTTATACCATATTTTTTCAGCTTTTCCATAATTTCATCCTTTTCCTTTTTCCAGACGAGATTTATAACGTTTACTATCTTCTTCCTCCTGTGAGAAAAAATGAGAGGTAAAAATTCAAAAAATTTCTTTTCATCTTTTATAAAAATCTTCGGTTCCGGTAAAGGACGAATTAAAATAACAACTGAATCCACATCAGGTTGTGGATAGAAAAGATGTTTTTTTAAAGAATAACATATTTTTGCATCTGTGTAAAGGTCTATGAGGACTGATAAAGTTCCATAATTTTTATTACCTGGCTCTGCAACCAGCCTTTCTCCAAACTCTTTCTGTACTGTTAATAAAGCAAGTTTTATCTTTTCTCTGTTTTTTAAAATATCAAGTATAATTGGTGAGGAAATATAATATGGGAGGTTTCCTATCACCTTTACCTTCTCTTTTAAATTTTTGAAAAGGGAAGAGGAATATTTTAGGTAATCTTTGCAGAAAAGTGAAAAATTTTTATAATTTGAAAACCTTTCCTGGAGGAATTTGCAGAATTTTTCTTCAATTTCAAAAGCATATACCTTTTTTGCTTTCTCAACAAGAATATCTGTTAACTGCCCCAGTCCTGCTCCTATTTCAATAACTGTATCTTCTTTCTCAATTTCAGCAAATTTAATTATTTTGTCCCTTACATTTCTATCTATTAAGAAATTCTGCCCGAGAGATTTTGTAAGGCGGATGTCAAATTCTTTAAGTATATTTCTCAGTTTTGTAAGTGTTAAAAAATCATTCATAATAATCTCTCACAGAATTTTATTGCTTCAATCATTGGATTTGGGTCTGCAATATTTTTATATGAGATATCAAAACCTGTCCCGTGTCCTGGACTTACCCTTGGAAATGGTAGCCCTTCTGTAAAATTTATAAGTTTTGAAAAATAAAAAGTCTTCAATGGTATCATTATCTGGTCATGGTACATACCAACAACAATATCGTATTTTCCATCTATCCATTCCCTGAATATCTTATCTGAGGAAAATGGGCCAAAACAATCAATATTTTCCCTCTTCAATTTTTCAACAGCAGGCAAAATTATCTTTTTTTCTTCATCTCCGATAGTCCCATCCTCACCACAATGTGGATTAAGGCAGGCAATTCCAATAACAGGTTTTTCAATACCCAATCTTTTGAGAAATTTCAACCCAATTTTTACCTTCTTTTCTATCAATTCAGATGTTAATACAGATGGGATTTTTGATAAAGGGATATGTTCGGTTACAGGGATTGCTCTTAAATTCCCTGAAACCATAACCATACATACATCTTTCTTTGTGTAATATGAAAGCATTTCAGTATGTCCTGAAAAATTGTATCCTGCAAGATTCCATGCTTTTTTTGATACAGGAGCTGTTATTAGAGAATCTATTATTTTCTTCTTCGCAAACTCCAGACCTTTTTCAACATAAAGGAAAGAAGCCTCACCGCATAATCTTGATACTTTACCGACAGGATATTCCCCTTTAATAATACCCAAATCTAAAAAGTTTACAGCCCCTTCTTTTATATCATCCTTTCCCTTTATAAAGTTTACCTTAAAATATATACCTGTTAGGCTCTGATTCTTTTCAAAAACATATCTATCACCGAATAAAATAAATGTGAGTTTCTTTTCCCTTTCCAGAAAATATTTCAAAGATTTTATAACCACTTCAGGCCCTATACCTGAAGGGTCTCCAATGGTTATCCCTATAATTTTACTCATTAATCTTTATCGGTATCTCCTTTTTCAAATTCTCTATAAACTGGTTGAAAAGTTGCTTATATTTTCTTTCATAAATATTTCTCCTTGCAATTTCAGCCATTTCATCTTCAGGTATTTTAACTTTCTTTACTTTCTTTAAAAGGAATATATGGTATTTACCTTCCAAGAAAATCGGCTCTGTAATACAGTTTTCTTCCAGTCTCTCTATCTTTTCCCTGAGTTCTGGAATCAATTCATCTATTTTCACCCATCCTATAACTTCCATCTCCTTTTCCCTATCTTTCTTCCATTTTTCTGCAAATTCCTCTGCTTCCTTTTTTCTTTCAAATGATATCTTTTTAAGGAAAACTTCTTTAATCTTCCCATATTTCTTTATCCTTTCCATCTCCTCTGCAATTTCAAAAATACTTATCTTTATCTTCCTTCTCACCTCTGATTCCAACAATTTCCCTATCTTAATCCTTTCTTCAACCATATTTTCAAATTCAGAATATGTAAGACCTTCCTTTTTAAGTGCTAAAAGGAAGGTATTCTCATCAGGGAATCTCTTTTTTATTCTCTCTATCTCTCTTTCCACTTCCTCTTTCTCAACTTTTATATTTTCCTTTTCTGCCTTTACAATCAGCAATTTCTCCTTTATCAAATCCTTCAAAACTTCATCAAAAACCTTCCTGCTTTTCTCCATCCTTTCTTTTATTTCGCTTTCAAGAATAACCTTATTTCCAACAAAAGCAACAACTCTATCTTTCGGTATTGCAATTACCGGAAATAAGAAAATCAGAAAAATAAAATTTCTCATTTCAATCTCTCTTCTAAATATTTCAAATTCTCATTAAAAATTTTAATCCTGCTTTCCTCCCTCAACTTTTTTATATATTCTTCAAGTATTTCCCTTTTCTTTTGAGAAAGGAGTATCTCCCTTATATAAGGGGATGCCTCTTTCAGACTCTTCATCCTTTTTTCTCTTTTCCCCTCAACTTTGATTATATGGTAACCCATATTGGTCTTTATAATCTTTCCAAGAATCTGCCCCTTTTTCATTTTAAATACAAAATCCCTTATCCTTGGGTCTATCTGGTCTCTCCTTAACCATCCAAGGTCTCCACCATTTTCCTTACTTGGACTTATTGATTCTCTTTTTGCAATCTCAGCAAAATCCTCTCCAAGTGCCAATCTCTTCATTATATTTTCTGCCTCAGATTCTGTTGAAACAACTATTTCCCTCAATCTCACCATTTCAGGAACAATAAATTCACTCAGATGTTTATTGTAATAATCTTTAATCTCTTCCTCTTTTATCTTCTCTTTCTTTAAAATTTCATTCTCAACAAATTCTTTTATAAGAATCTCCATATAATAAGATTTCAAAAGTTTCTTCAATTTTTCCTCATATTTTTTCCTGTATTTTTTTGCCTTCTGGAACAGTAAAATCTGGTTTATATAATCCTGGATTAAAATTTCTGGATTTTCCTTCACATAATTTTTGTAAAATTCAGGGGAACTTTCAAACTTATCAACAACTTCATCAACTGTAACTGGATAATTGTTAACTTTTGCAATTATTATCCCTCTATTTTTTGAAAAAGAAAAAATTAAAAAAATTACAAGAACTAATGGAACAAGAAATATTAATTTTTTTCTTTTCACATCTGCTTCCTGTAAATTATCTTCCCTTTATCTCTATCGTAAAATACAACTATTTTCTTTTCTGCCAGAATCTCCTCTTTTTCTATTTTACCATTTCCATTTTTATCTTCCACTTTTTGTCCTGTTGATATGATTTTGAATACATTGCTCCTTACAGTTATAAGATTTATTATTTTTGAGAAAACCATCTCCTTTTCCTTCTCACAATCAGAAAATCCATCAAAATCATTATCCTTTCCATCAAATCCATACTTTGTAATCTCCTTATTTAACAATTCCTTTTCTGAATATCCATTCCCATATTTCCCCAGGATTTCAGATATATCTTTATATGGTCTTGCCATTATTATTCTTCTTGCAATATCTTTATCAACAAGTGGAAGACACATCAAAACTGTTTCACTTGCAGTATTTATATTCAATCTTCCATATGTGGGCTTATAAGGGTCTTCTTCAACTGTAAAGTAATCAATAATCTTTCTATCCTTCCCATCCTTCCAGAAATCAATGCTTTCCCACTGTCTACCTTTATGTATAAAAGAAAGTTCGCCGAGAGAAGAAAATTTCCCATTTTTGATTTTAAATGAGGATGGCCAGTTATTATTTTTAAATCCACCAATCCATGGGGAAAATATAAAATTCTGCATATTCGGAGTTGGTAAAGATATATACCATTTAAATACTCTCGGGTCATTTTTCTGGATAGATGTTTTTGGGGTATCTAAGGGACAATCTGCAATTTCAATAATATTTCCTGATTTATCACAAAAAAACAATCTTGAACTTGATGGTATTTTTGAAAAGTAATTGAGAGACTGGATAATATCAGGGAAAATTTTGTTTATTCCAAGTATCGGTTCATACTGGCTGGCATTGGGTGGGTCTTTTATCGGCAAGAAAATAATTAATGGTGTTTTATTTGGTATCATTATTATTCCAATTTTTACTGTATCTCCTATTGTGTAATATGAAAATGGAGGTATTTTTGTCCCTTCAGGTATTTTGATAACATTTGTGATGAAAATATTTTCAATTATATCTTTATTTTTTATTCCTGTCTCCCCATTGATTACATCATTGTAAATCTGCTTTGAATATTGGAAAATTTTTCCCCATAAATTTGAAAAGAGAAGAGTAGGCCCTCTTATCTCCCATCCTCCTATATCAATCTCTTCAGGGTATGGATTGAAAATTTCAATAAATTGCCCTCCTTTTTCAGTAAAAAGCACCCCTCCTGATTTTAATTTGAATTTTTCCCATTCTTTAATCCCATCTATTTCGTTAAGGTATGGGGTTTTATCAATCCCTATGAATAACTTTCCTTTCACTGTTTTTATCTGCGGAATACTATCAGAATCCCTGTAATCAATTATATTGAGGGAAATCTGGATTGCCTGTTCTTCTGGATACCCTTTCTCTTTAAAGAATGAATATAACTGTGAAAAATCTGCTTTATTCAAATTTATCCTTATTTTCCCTTCCTTTGTGGTATTTTTATCATAGGAAAATGTTGTTATGAAATCCTTTATTTTTCTGTATCTCTCTTTACCTATCCCATTTACAAGTTTTATATCTTCAGGGATAAAATATGGTCTGTCATCCCAGTATATCTTTTTAACATAAAATTCATAAGGCTCATCTATTCCCTCTCCAGGTTCATCTATTTTTCCATCACCATCATTATCAATCTTATCTTTTGAAAGAGAATCATTATTGGAGTTATCATCAAAACCACCTCTTCCAGGAAGGCCATCTTTCCCATATCTGAAACTCACAATATTTTTTGATATTTCTTCACCTATTATATCTGGAAGTATACTTATCTCAAATGTAGAGAACCCTTCATTAAAGGAATTTTTTAAATTACCGCATACATTTATATTTATTTTTCCGCTTTCATCTTCTATAAGAACACTGTATCTCCCTATTATTTCCTTATCTTTACCGTAAATGTAAATCCACCTTGAATCAGGTATCCCATCTCCATTGTTATCAAAATCAGAACCCTCAAAATTCTTCCTCCAGTTATCAATAAGGGAATCATAATCTCTTTTGTCATGCTGAAGTTCCCATATTCCATTTTCAATCCCTGCCTCTGCAAACCTTTCTGCCTGTTTTCCTGCAAAAGTCTTGTAGCAACTTTTCTCCCACAATTTAAATGAGAAAAGGAGTGTTGATGCAAATATAAAAAGGAGTAACATTATTCCAATCACAAATATAAGTGCAACCCCTTCTTTACCTTTTAATTTCCACAATCTTTGTGAATTTCCTTTTAATTTTTTCACCTTCAACTTTCCCTTTTGATAAAGTAATCTCTATTTTTACAAATTCAGGCAATATGGCTTTCTCATCTGTATTCCATTCATTTTTCCATTCTTTCCCATCAAAATAATAGAACCTTAATTTCTCAACTCCATCTGCAAGAATCTGTGCCCCTGGATAACCTTTAAAAAATTCAAAATCTGGTCTATCTTCTGTAATCCTTACAAAACTGACCTTTATTTTGTCCCCTTTCTGATAAATTCCGAATTTACCAAGGTCTGAACCTTCCCCTTCTGAAAATGGGGCTATAAATTTCACCCAGTCTTTTCCACCATAAAAGTTCATTCTGTATTTCCCCTCCATTTCATTGACCATTGCATTTCTCATATATTTTTCTATAAAATTTAGGGAAAATAATGCCTCCTGGAATATTTTTCTTTCTTCATTCTTCTTTCTCAGATTTAAAGTTGTGTTTTTGAAAACAAAAAGGGATGAGAGAATGATTATTAAAAATATAAAGATTGAAATGAGAACCTCTATAAGTGTAATCCCTCTATTCCCTTCTAAGGTATCCATAAAAATACCTCTTTTTAACCCTGCCTTCTCTTTTCCACTTAACAAGAAGTTCTATCTTATAAAAATCTTCTTTCTCCTTATAGAATTTTGCTATATAGGAAAATTCTGGATAATCATAAAGTTTTCCTTCAATAAATTCTGGCAATTTTTTATTTCTGTCCCCATATTCTTTTTTAATTGAAAGGAATATCTTATCTGCTATGAAGGAATTTGATAAATAATCCTCTGCTTTTGAAGAAAGCCTGCTTATAACAAAGAATACTTTAAGGAGGAATATAACTCCAACAGCAAGCAGGAAAAGGGATATTAAAACTTCTATAAAAGTAAATCCTTTTCTTATTCTGCAATGCATCTTCCCGTAAGATTATAAAGGACAATTTTCATTTCCTTTTTTGAATTTTCCTCAAAAATTACAATATAGCCTGCCTGTTTTGCTCTTCCATCAGGTAAAAATACAACAGGTTTAAATCCATCCGTCATCTCTTTTATCTTTATATTTTCCGGGAATTTATAAACTTTCTGGTAAACTTTCCCATCTTTTTCAATAAAAAATTTATTGCCTTTAAATATTACTTTTACAACTTTCCTCTCATTTATTGCAAGAGACCTTGCAAGCCCAAGCGTTGATGTTATCTCTTCCACAGTTGATTTGAGAATTGAGGATTGATGGTATTTCAAAATTATAAATATTGTGGGTGAGAAAAGGAAAGATAGTATCAGGATAACTATTAAAATTTCAAGGATTGAGATTCCCTTCTTCATTATTTTATTATAATATTTCTCCAATACTTGCAAAAGTTGACATTTCATTTCCGATCCTATACAATTCATGTATATGATTGGAAATGGAACAAAAACAGAGTATATATTCAGATTTTTAAAGAAACTGCCATATTTCTGTATTGACGATATCCTTCCTGTTGAAAAGAACAAAACATACCTTATAATTCTACTTTCAAGATACGCAAAATCAGGGAAAATTATTAGATTAAAAAAGGGACTTTACACAACAAAAGAATACATAGAAGAGATGCAGAAAAATGGCATTTACCATTCATATCTTGAATTTATTTCAAATATTCTTTATCCTTCCTCATATTTGAGTTTAGAATACATCCTTTCACAGAATAACATAATTCCTGAATTCACTACCAATTTCATTTCAGTCACAATAAACAAAACAAAATCTTTCTCCAATCCACTCGGTAATTTTTTCTATCACAAGATAAAAAAAGAACTCTTCACAGGATTTGATATTTATAGAGAGGGAGATTTTACAATTTTAAAAGCAACAAAAGCAAAAGCACTTTTTGATTTTTTGTATTTTAGAAAAAACATATTGGTTGATGGAAAAAGCATAGAAGAATTGAGGTTGAACCTGGATGTTTTGGGCAGAAAGGATATAAAAGAACTTGAAAAATACATTAATCTTGAAGGGTCAAGAAAGATGGAAGATATTTTAACTCATATAATCAAATTATGGAAAAAGTAAAAATATTTCTTCGGGATTTAATCAGGAAATCAAGAACAAAAAATATACTTTTTAAAAGAAATCTTTTGAAAAGTTATTTACAGATAATTGTCCTTGATTACATTTATTCACATCCTGAATACAGCAATCTCATATTTTATGGAGGAAGTTGTCTTTCTCATTGTTTTGGACTTCCCCGTTTATCTGAAGACCTTGATTTTGTTGATATAAAGAAAAGGATAGATATTTTGAAATTATCAAAAGATATTGGAGAATATTTTAAAAAAAATACAGACTTGACATTAAAAACATCTACCCAAAAATTCAGAATTTATTTAAAATTCCCTCTACTTAAAGAGTTAAATTTGGCAAAAAAGGATGAATCAGATCTTTTATTTTTAAAAATAGAGATTTTCAGTGAATTCGATTTTTGTTCTGGATATGAGATTCAAATAGTTCCATTGATGAAATTTAATAAATCCATTCTTATAAAAACATTTGACTTACCAACATTAATGTCAACAAAACTTATGGCAATTCTTTATCGTAAATGGGAGAAAACTGATAAAAAGGGAAAAACATTGATAAAAGTGAAGGGGAGAGATTATTTCGATTTAATGTGGTATTTCTCAAAAGATATAATGCCAAATTTTTCCTGTATTAAAGGGATAAAAACAAAGGAGGAATTGAAAGAAAGATTAATGGAAACTTTTGAAAATATTGATACAAGAAGTATATATCTTGATTTAGAGCAGTTTATGGAAGATGAAAGATTTATAAAAAACTTGAGAAAAAATATAAAACAGATCCTTATAAATAATTTAAAAAACAAATTTTGAAAATATGTTATAATATTTCTCCAATGCTTGCAAAAGTAAATTCAGTAACAACTTGGGGAATAGAGGGGATACCTGTTGAAGTTGAAATTGATATAGGGAGGGGGATTCCAGGAATATCTGTTGTTGGACTTCCTGACCAGGCGGTAAAGGAGAGTAAAGATAGAATTAAACCTGCAATCAAAAATTCAGGATATGAGTTCCCTTCAAGTAAAATAGTTGTAAACCTTGCACCTGCAGATTTAAAAAAGGAAGGGAGTTACTTTGATTTACCAATAGCTGTCGGTATACTTGCAGCGGAAGGAAAGATACCTTTATCAAATCTTGAGAATTTCTCAATAGCTGGGGAACTTGCACTTGATGGGAGTTTAAGACCTTTAAAAGGTGCACTGCCAATCGCATTGAAATTGAAAGAGATTGGGATAAAGAATTTAATACTTCCAAAGGAAAATGCAAAAGAAGCTGCAATAGTATCTGATATTAATGTTTTTGGGGTTGGAAGCCTTTCTGAATGTATAAAATTTCTGAAAGGGGATATAAAGATAGAGAAGGAAAATGTAAATGTTGAAGATTTTTTCAATCCTGAAGGGAATTACAGTGTTGATTTCAGTGAAGTTAAAGGTCAGAGATATGTGAAAAGGGCTATAGAAGTTGCTGTAAGTGGTTTCCATAATATTCTTATGATAGGTTCCCCTGGATGCGGGAAAAGTATGATTGCAAAGCGTATCCCGACTATACTTCCACCTTTAACTTTGGAAGAGGCGATTGAAATAACAAAGATACATTCAGTTGCGGGGATTTTAAAAAAGCCAATTGTTGATGAAAGGCCCTTCAGAGCACCACACCATACAATTTCTGATATAGCCCTTATCGGTGGAGGAACAATACCAAAACCTGGAGAAGTATCGCTTGCCCATAATGGTGTTCTTTTCCTTGATGAATTTCCTGAATTCAGAAGAGATGCCCTTGAAGCATTGAGACAACCAATGGAAGATGGGAAAGTGAGTATTTCAAGAGCAAAAGGAAGGATTGAATTCCCCTCAAGATTTTTGCTTGTTGCATCAATGAATCCATGTCCATGTGGATGGTATGGTGATAAAACACACAAGTGCCAGTGCACACTTTCCCAGATATTGAAATACAGAAAGAAGATTTCAGGGCCACTTCT
>QNCF01000012.1 GCA_003644395.1 Candidatus Omnitrophota bacterium | reverse complement strand
AGATGTTGGTGAGAAATTCCCCTCTCATATTATAATAGGAGCAGATACAATTGTTGCTTTGGAAGATAAAATATTTGGAAAACCACAGAATTTTGAGGAAGCAAAGAATATTCTCAAGACTTTATCAGGAACAAGGCACAGAGTAATTACAGCAGTGGCTTTATACAGAAAAGAAGATGAAAAACTGATGACTGATTATGAAGTTACATATGTGACTTTTAAAAAACTGAGTGATGAAGAAATTGAGGAATACCTTAAAAATGAAGATTTTACAGATAAGGCAGGGTCTTATGCAGTACAGAAAGTTGGCGATAAATTTGTTGAGAAGATAGAAGGAAGTTATGATAATGTTGTCGGTTTTCCAACTGAAAAAGTGAAAAAGATGCTTGAAGATTTTTCCTCACCTGAATTTACTGTAGAAATAGTGGATGTTGCTCTTCCAAATAACTGGGGAGTTGGGAAAAGCGATAATTTCATAATTTTTGTCCCTGATGGTGTATATGGAGATAAAGTAAGGGTGAAAATTTCAAAAAGGAGTAAGAATTTTTCGTTTGGAGAGATTATTAAAATTGAAGAATTTTCACCATTCAGAAAGGAACCGGAATGTCCACATTTTGGAAGTTGTGGTGGATGCATATTCCAGAATTTAACTTATGAGAAACAGTTAGAGATTAAAGAGAATTACCTTATCCAGAGTATTAAAAAAATAGGATGGGTGAATGTTGATAATGTTGAAATAATCCCCATAATACCATCCCCAAAGAAATTTTATTACAGGAATAAAATGGAATTCGCATTTGGCGAAAGTGAAGGGAAAGTTGTAATAGGATTGAGGGAGAGAAGTTCACCATTCAAAAAATACAGTAAAGATGTGACACCATTAAAAGAATGCCTTATCTTTTCTGAAAAGGTAAAAAAAATATTCTCCATATTTACTGAATTTGCAAATTCCCATTCTCTTTCTGCTTACAATCCATTTACACACAAAGGTTTTTTAAGACATTTGGTATTGAGGGAAGGGAAAAGAACATCCCAGCTTATGATTTTACTTGTTACAACAGATGGGGAGATTCCAGACCTTCCATATCTTGGAGAGGAAATTGTTAAGGAAATTTCTGAGCTTAGAAGTTTTTACTGGATAATAAATAATCAGATAGCAGATGTTGTATCTTTTGAGAAAAAGAACCATCTTCTTGGCAAAAGTTATATTGAAGAAAATATAGGAGATATGAAATTCAAAATATATCCTCAGACATTCTTCCAGCCAAATACAGATGGGGCTGAAATTTTATATAATAAAATTGTTGAACTTGGTGAATTCTCTGGTAATGAAAAGGTTCTTGGCCTTTACTGTGGTGCAGGCATAATTGAAATTTTCATATCAAAATATGTCAGAGAAGTTGCAGGAATTGATTCAAATCCAGTCAACATATTCACTGCAAAAGAAAACTGTATGATAAATGGGGTTGAAAATTGTATATTTTATGAAGGGACTGTTGAAAAGGTATTGAAAAAGAGAGATTTTTCAGAAATTGATATAATTATTACTGACCCTCCAAGGAATGGAATGAGTGGTAAAGCAATCCGTTCGGTGATTAAAATAGGGGCAAAAAAAATTTTATATGTTTCATGTAATCCATCAACTTTTGCAAGGGATGTAAAAATTTTTGAAGAAAATGGTTATAAATTGAAAAAACTGTGCAGTTTTGATTTCTTCCCCCATACTGCACACATGGAGATTCTTGGAGTAATTGAGAAGGTGATTTAAAAATCCTTTATTTGCCAAATCTGTAAATTTATTTTATAACATTACAAAATTATGAAAATTGGACTTGGTTTTGACATCCACAAATTTTCAAAGAAGAGAAAACTTTACCTTGGCGGGATTGAAATCCCTTACACCAAGGGCCTTTTAGGACACAGCGATGGAGATGTATTGCTACATGCAATATGTGATGGAATACTTGGAGCACTTGGAAAACCTGATATAGGATGTTATTTTCCGGATAAAGACAGCAGATTTAAAGGGATTAGAAGCACAGAGATACTTAAAGAGGTATTGAAGATAATGGAAAGGGAGAGATTCAAAATAAAAAATGTAGATATTGTACTTTTATGTGAAGAGCCAAAACTATCCCCATTTTATGAGAATTTGAGAGAAAACCTCTCCAATCTTCTATCAATTGAAAAAGAAAATATAGGGTTGAAGGCGAAAACTTTTGAAAAACTTGGAGAAATAGGAAAAGGTAAAGCGATTGCCTGTATGGCAATTGTCTGTCTTGACAAAATATGATTTTTATTAAAAAAATTAAAGAAAAATGATAGAAGCAAAAAATTTAACAAAATATTACGGAAGAACAAAGGCTATTGAGAATGTATCTTTTAAAATAGAAAAAGGTGAAATTGTTGGACTTCTTGGGCCAAATGCTGCTGGAAAAACAACAATAATGAGAATACTCACATGTTTCCTCCCCCCAACTTCAGGGACTGCAAAAGTAAACGGTTATGATATACTGGAAGACCCTCTCAATGTGCAGAAAAATATAGGTTATCTGCCTGAAAGGAACCCTCTTTATGAGGAATTGACTGTTGAAGAATTTTTAAATTTTGTTGCGGAGAGTAAAGGGATAAAGAGGAAGAAAGAAAAAAGAGAGAAAATTTCAAGGGTAATTGAAGAATGTGGGCTGGAGGGATTTGAGAAAAAGATTATAGGTAAACTTTCAAAAGGATATAAACAGAGAGTTGGAATTGCACAGGCACTTATAAATGATCCACCATGCCTTATCCTTGATGAACCAACCATTGGACTTGATCCAAAACAGATTATTGAAACAAGAAAACTGATAAAAAATCTGGCAGGAAAAAGAACAATAATTTTAAGCACCCATATTCTTCCTGAAGTAAGCATGACTTGTGAAAGGGTTATCATAATAAATGAAGGACATATTGTTGCAATTGATACAGTTGAAAATCTCACAGCAAAATTGAAGGGAATGACTGAAATAAATCTTGAAGTGGAAGGGAATCCTGGAAAAGTGAAGGAGGTTATTGAAAGTATAGATGGGGTGAAAGAAGTGGAGATAATTCCACCTGTAAAAGATGGGATTAATAAGTATATTGTGAGAAGCCTTAAAGAAAAGGATGTGAGAAAGGATATTTCTGAAAAATTGGTGAATTCTGGATTTGGGCTTTATGAGATCTCATTGAGGGAAATGTCTCTTGAAGATATATTTTTAAAACTTGTGAGGGAAGAATAAAATGAGATTTATACCTTTATTTAAAAAGGAATTAAAAACATATTTCATCTCTCCGATAGCGTATGTTGTCCTTATAATTTTTGGATTGATTACAGGTTATATATTCTATGCTTTATGTGCTACCTTCCATTTAATCTCTTTAAGAGTCTCAACTTATCCTTATTACGGATATAAGGTCAACCCAACAGAAATGATAGCAACTCCTTTCTTTTACAATATGGCAATTACATCCCTTTTTATGCTTCCAATACTGACAATGAGATTATTTTCTGAAGAAAAAAGGACAGATACAATAGAACTTCTTTTCACATATCCTTTAAGAGACATTGACATAATGCTCGGTAAATTTTTTGCCTGCCTTCTCATATACCTTTTTATGATTGGAATATCAATAATACATTTTTCAATTTTAGAGTTATGGACAGATTTGGAAAAGAAACTTCTTCTTAATGGATATCTGGGGCTTGTATTGCAGGGGGCTGCTTTCATCTCAATTGGAATATTTATCTCTTCCCTTACAGAAAACCAGATTATTTCAGCAACTGTTACTTTTGGACTCCTTCTTTTATTCTGGCTTTTAAACTGGTTATCAGATATAGTTGGAGAAAAATACAGGGAAATTTTTTCCTATATTTCATTTTTCGGCCATTACGATAATTTCTCTGAAGGGATTCTTGATACAAGAGACATAGTTTATTATCTGAGTTTTATAATATTTTTCCAATTCCTCACCTTAAGGATTCTCTCTTCAAAGAGATATAGGGGTTAAAATGGAAGGAAGAAGATTTAAACAGGGGATAAACACAGGGATTTCAATCGTCATATTTCTTGGGATATTGGTAATTATAAATCTCATTTCCAACAGACATTATAAAAGGTTTGACCTCACAGAAGCAAAAATTTATACACTTTCTGACCAGAGCAAAAAAATCCTTAAAAGTTTGAAAGAAAACTTATTCCTTTATGGATTTTTTAAAGAAGAATCTGAAATGAAACCAAAAGTAACTCGCCTTTTTGAAGAATATAAAACATCTTCAAAATATGTGAAATATAAATTTATAGACCCTGATAAAAACCCTCTGATGGCAAAACAATATGATGTGAGAAGTTATGATACTATAGTGGTGGAATATAAGGGAAAAAGAGAAAAAGTTTATATCCCTGAAGAAAAATACATTACAAAAGCAATTTTAAAACTTATAAAATCAGGGAAAAAGAAAGTATACTTCACCAAAGGACATGGAGAAAAAAGTATTGAGGAATATGGAATTGGAGGAATAAGCAGTTTGAAAGAAAGATTGGAGGATGAACAGTACCAGGTAAAAGAAGTTTTCCTGATGAGGGAAGGAATCCCTTCTGACTGTGATATTCTTGCAATATGTGGACCTGAGATTGATTTTATAGAGAGTGAGATAAAGGAAATTAAAAAATATATTGAAAAAGGAGGAAGAGTCCTTGCACTTATAGACCCTGGAGACTTTCCGAGACTTTCAAATCTATTTTCTCAGTATGGAATTAAAATTGGAAATGATATTGTTGTAGACCTTGCAAGCAGAAGATTTCTGGGAGATGCTATGAGTCCCATGATTATGGATTACCCTTACCATCAGATTACAAAAAATTTCAATCTTGCATGTTTATTCTCATGGGCAAGGTCTGTGGAGGCAAAGAGAAAACATTCTGAAAATATAAATGTAAATCCAATTGCGCAAACAAGTCCGGCATCATGGGCTGAAAAGGATATTTTTTCTGTAAGGAGAGGATATGTTAAGTATGACCCTGGTACAGACAAAAGAGGGCCTATTTCACTTGGAGTGGCATGTGAGATGGAAATAGGGAAGAAAGAGGAGAAGAAAAAAGCAAGAATTGTTGTATTTGGAGATTCTGATTTCATAACAAATAAATTCCTCAATTTTTCAGGAAACGCCAATCTCATTTTGAATACATTTGGATGGCTTGGTGAAGAAGATATTCTTATATCAATAAGAAAGAAGGAAAGAGAAAATCAACCTCTTACTCTTACAGAAAAGCAGGGAAAGATTATCTTCTTTATCCCTGTGGTTGTTATTCCTTCTGTTTTAATGATAGGTGGATTGAGTATCTGTATAAGGAGAAGGTTAAAATATTAAAAATGAAAATCTATCGTAAAACAATAATTCTTTTTATAATCGGAGTTTTGCTCTTCTGCTGGTATTATTTTTATGAAGTAAGGGGAGCAAAGAAGCGTGAAGAAATAAAATTATTGCAGAAAAGGATTTTCCCATTTGAAAAAGATGAGGTTTCTTTCCTGGGAATCTACAGAGAAGATTTTGAAGTTGAATGTTTAAAGAAGAAAAACAAATGGATAATTGAAAAACCGGAAAGATTTGATGGAGATAAGGAAGAGATAGAAAGGATTATAGATAAACTTGTATCCCTTGAAATTGAAAGAAATATTGGAAAAGTGGAAAATTTAAAAGATTTTGGACTTGAAAAACCAGAAAAGAAGATAGTTTTGGGAAAAGATGGGGAAAGATTAATTTTATATATTGGAGGAGAAAACCCATCAAAGACGCAGTATTATGTTACAAAAGATAAGGAAAATGTCTACCTTGTATCATTATGGGAATTGAAAGATATTATAAATAAAGACCTGTTTTCCTTAAGAGACAAAACAATACTGCCGGTTGATAAAGAGAAGGTGAGGGAAATTGCAATTAAAAATGGGCCACTTTATATAAAATGTGTAAAAGAAAATGAAAAATGGATGGTTGTAAAGCCTGTAAAGGATATAGGAGATAAAGATAGAATAGAAGAGATTATTGAGAAGATAAAGGATGAGAAGATAAAAAGGTTCATTGATAAGGAGAAGGAAATTTCCTTTTATGGGCTTAAGTTTCCAAAAATTGCTATTATAATTAAGCAGAATGGTGAAGCTTATTCTCTCTTCATAGGGAAAAGGAAAGGTGGAAGGTATTATGCAAAAAATTCTCTTAAAAAATGTATTTTTGAAATTGATAAAAGTGTTGTTGATATCCTTCCAAAAAGAAGCAAGGAAATAAGAGAAAAATCTGTCTTCCAGTTTGATATACCTGATGTTGAGGAGTTTTCCATAATGAGGAAAGAGGAAAGTCTTTCCATAAAGAAAGAAAAGGGAAAATGGAAAATACTTGAATTTCCTGAAACAGAACCAGATGCAGATAAGGTGGAAGATTTCTTATGGGATTTAACACTCCTTGAAATTAAAGATTTTATAAAGCCTGAAAAATCTTTAATGGAAAGAATTGGACTTTCTCCTCCAGAAATCAGGATAAAAGTAAAAGTTAGGGGGAAATTTCAGCAGATATATTTCGGAAACGAAAAGAATGAGATTTTTTATGGATATTCACCAGAAAGGAATATTATTTTCACTCTCCCATCATCTGATTATAAAAAGATAGATAAAAAGATAAAAGATTTTCTTCCAGAAGGAGAGTAAAATGGATTTTACAAACCCTTTTGAAATGGAAGGAACCTGGTATAAAGGGAATATCCACCTCCATACAACAAATTCAGATGGAACTTTAACTCCTGAGGAGATTATTGGAATTTATAAAGATAACGGGTATGATTTCATCTCCATAACAGACCACAATTATCTCACAGAGATAGAAAATAAATATGAGGATTTCCTTGTTATACCAGGTATTGAATTCAACAAAGATAATTATCATATTCTGGGGATAAATATAAAAGAGGGGTTCAACACAGAAAATATGTCTCCTCAAGATATAATTGATAGAATAAACAGAGAGGGGGGAATTTCTATTTTATGCCATCCCTACTGGAGTGCACTGACCTGTTCTGAATTACTAAATCTCAAAAATTATCTCGGTATAGAGGTTTATAACAATACTTGCGAGAAGACAAAGGGGAAGGGATATTCATCTATCCACTGGGATGGAATTTTGCAGAAAGGAAGAAAAGTGTATGGATTTGCTGTTGATGATGCACACCATTGTTTTGGAGAACATACAGAGGATGATATACTTGGAAGTTTTATAATGGTTAAATCAAAATCTCTGAAAATAGAGGATATATGTGATTCAATAAAGAAAGGGGCTTTTTATTCTTCCACAGGTGTTTTGATAAGGGAATTAAAAATTGAGGGTGATAAAATAATGGTTAAATTTTCTCCTTCTGTTAATGTTGATTTTATAGGATATGGCTCTTCTGGTGAAAGATTTTCGGGTAAGGGAAATGAGATTGAATATGCAGAATACAGAATTAAGGGAAATGAAAAGTATCTGCGGATAGAGATAACAGACAGGAATAATAAAAAGGCATGGACAAACCCTTTAATAATTTAAAAATTTTCTTCTCCAAAGGCTTTCTCCCACACTTTTGTTAAATATCCACCAACAATTCTGACTGCAAGTTCAAAAGGCATTCCATTTACTTTATCACTGAAAGGTTCAGGAGATACTGGACCATCATAACCTATCTCTTTAAGAGTCTTCAAAAAGCCAACAAGGTCAATAACATCTGTCTCTCCTGGAAGACATCTCACATTATCAACCTGCTTATCAACAGGTATACCCTTTGGAGCATCACTTACATGGACATAAACTATATCTCTTCCACTCAATCTTTTAACATCTTCAATATTCCAGCCAGAAGTGTATAAATGCCATGAATCAAGCAATATCCCAACATTTTCTGTATTTATCTTTTCACATAAATCCATTACCTGTTTTAAATTCCATATAAACTCATATTTATGGTTTTTCCTCAAACTTGGAGTACCAACAAATTCCAATCCAAGTCTGCATCCATATTCTCTGAGTATTTCTGCTATCGGTTTTAACCTTTTTATATGGAATTCCAAATTTTCTTCATAAGGCATATCGTCAGAAAAAGGGCATATCCAGGTATAAACTCTAACTGCTCCAATCTCACCAGCCACCTTTGCCTCTTCTTCCAAATCAACAAGCCCCTCTTGGTAAGTCTTCTCATCCTTTCTCCATTCAAATGGAAGAGCCCATCCTCCCATTTTTACATCCATTGATTCAAAAAGACTCTTAAAATAGCGGGTTGAAAAATCCTTTGAAATTTTTACAGCCTCCTTTATATTCACATTCACACCATCAAAATTCCCGATTTTTGCAAGCCTTATTGCTTCTCTCTGATTCACATTTATTCCAATTGCCGACAGTATAAGATTTTTAAACATTTCCCTCTCCTTTTTTATTATTATAAAATTTTATTCAAATGGAAAAAACATTCCATATACAGTGGCATATAACAAACTTCTGTAATCTGAGATGCAGGCACTGTTACCAGGATGATTTTTCAAAAATGGAGGACCTTCCATTTTTTGAACTTAAAAATATTTTTAAAAAGATTGAAAAATTTTTGAAAGAAAATGATATGAAACTTGTCCTTGATATCACAGGAGGAGAACCATTTCTTTATGAAGATTTTCTTCCACTTATTGAATACATTTCATCTTCCACATTTGTTAAAAAACTTGGAGTAATAACCAATGGATTTTTTATAAATGAAAGATACATTGATATTTTCCTTAAATATTCAATTGAATTAAAAATTTCTGCAGAAGGTGTTGATAGGGAAAGTTATGAATATTTCAGAGGGAAAGGGAATTTTGAAAAATTCAAGAGAATATGCGAAATCATAAAAGAATCAGAACTGCAGAAAACACTTATGTTTACTCTTCTTGATATAAACTTCCCCCAAATTGAAAAAACTTTCCAATTTATTGAAAAATATAATTTCAATTGTCTTGTAATTGAAAGATTTATACCATGGGGAATGGGAAGAAAGATAAAGGAGTATTTAATTTCAGGAAGAAATTGGGTAAAAACTGTAGAGATACTATTTGAAAAATGTGGAATAGAAAAAGATTTTTCCCTGATTTTACCATACAGAGCTTTTATGGTAAAAATAGAAAATATGAAGTATAATTTATATGGTGCACCATGTATAATTGGTAAAGATGGTTGTGCAATTATGCCTGATGGAGCAGTATATCCATGCAGAAGATTGCCTTTTAAAATAGGAGATTTGAAAAATCAGGAACTTTCAGATATTTTAAAATCACCTGTTTTGAAAAAGATGACCGATAGAAAATTTTTAAAAGGAAAATGTGGAAAGTGTGAGATTGAAGATTGCCTTGGATGCAGAGCACTTGCTTATTCTTTAAAGGGTGATTTTTTGGAAGAAGACCCTTTATGTTTTCTTGATTATCTGATAAAATAAAAACAAAAATGAATCTATTACCAAAAAAAGTATTTCTTACAAAGGGTGTAGGGAAAGATAAGGAGAAGTTAAGAAGTTATGAAAAGGCATTGAGAAATGCCGGAATTGCCCAGTTTAATCTTGTCTCCACCTCTTCTATTTTCCCTCCAAAATGTAAACTTATAAGTAAAAAAGAAGGACTTTCTCTCTTAAAACCAGGACAGATTGTCTTCACAGTGATGAGCAAAAACTTTACAAATGAACCACACCGCCTTATCACTGCATCAGTTGGACTGGCTATTCCAAAAGATGATACACAGTACGGGTATCTTTCTGAACATTCAAGTTTTGGAGAAACAGAGGAGAAAGCTGGTGAATATGCAGAAGATTTGGCAGCAACAATGCTTGCAACAATCCTTGGTCTTAAATTTGACCCTGATTCTTCTTATGATGAGAAAAGAGAAATATGGAAAATGTCAGGACAAATTGTGAAGACTACTCATATTACCCAATCAGCTATTGGAGATAAAAACGGATTATGGACAGCAGTGGTTGCTGCTGCTGTTTTCATCCTTTAAAATGGAAATTAACTTCTGTGGAATAAAGGATATTTCCATTAACGATGCAAAATTTCTGATAATACCCATTCCCTATGAATCAACATCTTCATTCAAATCAGGGACAAAATTTGCTCCATTATGGATAATCCATGCTTCAGAACAACTTGAACTTTTTGATGAGGAAGTTGGAAAAGAAATTTATAAGGTGGGGATTAAAACTCTTCCACCAATAACTCCTGATTGTGAAGGCCCTTCAAAAATGGTTGATAAAATTAAAAGATGTATTGAAAGGTATTTGAAAAGGGAAAAAATTATTATAGGTATAGGTGGAGAGCATACAATCACTGTTGGAATTTTATATGGATTCCTTAAAAAATACAATTCATTAAAAATACTGCATCTTGATGCTCATGGTGATTTAAGAAATGAATATCAGGGAACAAAATTCAGTCATGCCTGCGTTATCAGAAGGATTCTTGAGAAAGGGTGCGATATTTTTTCAGTGGGTGTAAGGAGTTTGAGTATGGAAGAATGGGAATTCTTAAAATCTGAAAGAAATATAAAAGTCTATTTTGCAAATTTAATTGAAGATTTAGAAAAAATTTCAAAAAATCTTCCTTCCGGAGATTATTATATAACAATAGATGCAGATTTTTTTGACCCTTCATTATTTCCGGAAGTAAGCGTCCCTGAACCTGGAGGATTTGGATGGTTTCAGAGTTTAAAATTTTTAAAAAATTTTATCATGAGGAAGGATATCAATATAGTTGGCTTTGATTTTGTTGAACTCTCCCCTTCATCCCCAGCCTCAAACTGCTGTTATATTGCATCAAAACTTATTTACAAACTCATCGGATATATTGGAATTAAAAATGGAGAAATTTAAACTGCTGAAGGATGATGAGATTGAGATTATAAAGAGGAAAGATATAAAGAAGATTCTTTTAATAGGCGGGAGCGATACCGGAAAGACAACCCTGATAATGGATATAGCAAATATTTTAATAAAGGGAAAAAATAAAGTGTTTATAATAGATAGCGATGTTGGACAATCACACATCGGTCCACCAACAACTATTGGTATAGCTGAGATTAAAAATGGTGTTTCAAATATTTCAAAGATAAAGGAAGACGAAATTTATTTTGTGGGAAGTATCACACCTTCAGGTAATATTCTTGGAATGATTACAGGGATTAAAAAAATGAGCAATTACAGGTGGAAAGATAAACTTTTAATTGATACAACTGGATACATAAATGACCCTCTTGCAATATACCTTAAAATACACAAAATAGAGATTCTTAAGCCAGACCTTGTAATCCTTCTTGAGAAAGGGAATGAACTTGAACTTATAAAGAAATTTATAAAATTCTCATCGGTCAATTTAATCAATATTAAAGTTCCTGAAATTATCCCTTCAAAAAGTATGGAGGAAAGGGCAAATTACCGTAAAAGAAAGTTCATTGAATATTTTAAAAATAGCAGAGAAGAAAAAATAGAGTTTGATAATTTATCAATAAAAATTATAGGTTTCCGCTATATAAAACAACTGGAAGAGATTTTTTCTCTTAATTTAAAAGGGGCACTGGTAAGTTTCTTTGATAAAGAATTCAAAGATATTTCCTTAGGGCTGATTCTTGACAAAAATGAAAAATGCTTAAAAATAGCAACTCCTTTACGGAATTTTTCAGAAATTAAAGGGATAACAATAAGCAATTTTTTCCTCAACCCAGAAGAGGTTCTGATTTGATTTTTTACTTTATGCCAAGGAATTTATGTATCTGGAATTTTAAATAAAAATTCTCTCTTTTCTCTTTCTTTATAAAGTCCACAATTTTCCTTCCAATCTCAATATTATTATCAACAGGCTGTAAAATAACAGGACACTTTATATTTCTATCTATGAAATTAAAATCTTGCTGACTTGTTATCACATATTTAAATTCGTCAGCAATATCCCTGAATCTCAGATCATATCCCATCTCATGGTATCTTTTACCTGCTGGTTTTGGACTCACTGTTATCCAATCAAATTTTATATCTCTCCATATTGTTCCATTTGTCTCAACACTAACTCTCATATTCTCTTCCCTCAAAGATTCCACAAGAAAGGTTATATCCTGAAGGAATGGTTCCCCTCCTGTCAGCAATACATCTCTGCATCCAAATCCCTTAACTCTCCTTATTATCTCTTCCACATCCATCTTTTCTCCTTTCCTCCATGCATATTTTGTATCGCACCAGCTACATCTCAAATTGCATCCTGAAAATCTGACAAAAACAAATGGTTTTCCCTGATTTATACCTTCTCCCTGGATAGAATAGAAAATTTCACAGATTTCATAAACCATTTGTTTATTACTTTTACACAATATGATAAAATATTTCAAAAATTTTAAAAATGAAAGAAAAAGAATCCCAGCTTATAGAAAGAGCAAAAAATGGAGATACAAAAGCATTTGAAGAACTTATGAAAAGACATCAGGCAAAAATATATAATCTTGGATTGCGTCTTTTAGGAAACAGTCAGGACGCTGCTGACCTTCTTCAGGAGACATTTATAAAAGCATATGAAAGTTTACAATCTTTTGAAGGAAAATCGTCTTTCTCCACATGGCTTTACAGAATTGCAACTAATTTTGCTCTTATGAAATTGAGAAAAGAAAAAAAGAATAAAGTATCCCTTGAGGAATTAAAAGAAATTTCAGATACAAAATATAAAAGCAGAATCTCTGACTGGTCTGAAAATCCATATGCTCATTTAAAAAATGAAGAATTGAGGGAATTATTGGAAAATGCAATAAATTCTCTTCCCCCAAAATATAAAAGTGTCTTTATACTCCATGATGTGGAGGGATTACCGCTTGCAAAAGTAAGTGAGATTTTATCTTTATCAATTCCTGCTGTGAAATCAAGAGTCCACAGAAGCAGACTTTATCTGCGTGAAAAACTTGAAAAATATTTTCAGAATAAAGGGGGATTTTAAAAATGAAATGCGATGATGTATTTAAACTTATTTCAGATTACATTGATAGAGAATTGAAAAGAGATATTGAGGAGATTATTGAAGAGCATATAAGGGAGTGTGAAAGATGTTTTGCTCTCATGAAGACTCTGGAAAAAACCATCTTCCTTTCAAAAAGTATATATAAAAGAAGACGTAAAGTTCCAAAAAAAGTGTTAGAGAAAGTCTATTATGAAGTGAGGATAAGGTATAGAAAATGAAACCTTCCCCCCTATATATTCATCTAATATAATGGAAAAAAAGAAAAGAAAGGAGGTGATGAAAAATGGCAAGGCTGGCAAAATGGGATCCTTTCAGAGAACTCTTAGACATAAAAGATGATTTTGATAGAATGATAGATAGATTATTCAAATCTGAATTTGGCATCTGGGAAGGGAGAGATGTGCCACCTGTGGATATATATGAAGATGAAGATAATATAATTGTGAAGGCTGAAGTTCCTGGAATAAGCAAAGAAAACTTATCTGTAACTCTTTCAGATGATACACTCACAATCTCAGCAAAGGATGTTAAAGAAAAAGAAATTAAGAAGGAGAATTATTACAGAAAAGAGATAAGGAGAGGTGGATTCACAAGAAGTTTCACTCTCCCATGTGCTGTTGACCGCAACAAGGTTAAAGCAACTATGAAGGATGGCATCCTGGAGATTGTTCTTCCAAAGGCAGAAGAAGCAAAAGAGAAAGAGATCAAGATAGATATTGAATAAGTCCCTGAGGGGAGCTCCCCTCTTTTATTTCTTATGGAAAAAGAAGTTGTAATAATAGGTGGAGGGCCTGCAGGTTTAAGTTGTGGAATATATACAGCAAGAACAAAAATTCCCACCCTTATAATTGAAAAACTCCTTCCTGGTGGAACAATGCTTCTCACCGACAGAATTGAAAATTATCCCGGTTTCCCTGAAGGTATTACAGGCCCTCAATTAAGCGAGAAAATGGAAAAACATTACAGAGAATTTGGTGGGGAGATTCTTATAGATGAAGCTGTTGATATTGATATAAAGGAAAAGAATGTTAAATTGCGGAGTGGAAATTGTGTAAAGGGAAAAGTAATCGTGATAGCAACTGGGGGAAGAAAGAAAAAACTTGGAGTAGAAGGAGAAGAAAGGCTGAAAGGTAAAGGAGTCTATTACTGCGCTATATGTGATGGAGCATTTTTTAAGGAAAAGACAGTTGCAGTTGTAGGAGGAGGATTTTCAGCAATTGAAGAGGCGATTTTCCTTACAAAATTTGTAAAAATGTGTTATCTCATTCACAGGCGTGATAATTTCAGAGCAAAAGGGCATATTATTGATAAACTCCTCTCAAACCCGAAGATAAAACCTGTATTATCTTCAACAGTTGAAAGGATAGAAGGGACTGATAAAGTTGAGAATATTGTTATTAAAGATAAAAAGGAAGGAAAAGTTTATGATTTAAAAGTTGATGGGATATTTATATCCATAGGGCAGATTCCAAACACAGAATTTTTAAAGGGTAAAATAGAAATGGATGAGAATGGATATATAATTACAAATGAGAATATGGAAACTTCAATTCCAGGAATTTTCGCTATCGGAGATGTGAGAAAGAAACAACTCTACCAGATTATAACAGCATGTGGGGACGGGGCAATCGCAGGATTTTTTGCTGAAAAATTCTTAAACAATAACTGATATTATTTTTTGATAATCTGTGAGAAATAACTTCCCGGGAATTCTTCAATTAATTTTTCATAAAGAGCCTTCGCTTTTTCCTTATCTCCAAGAGCATCATATATTTTAAACTTAAGGTAGAATACACAAGCAAGATACAGATTATCTTTTCCCTTACAGTTCTTTTCAAAAATTTCAAGTTCTTTCAAGGCTTCCTTATAATCCTTTTGCAGAATCAATGCCCTTGCTTTCAGTATTGACCAGTCTCCTTTAAGTTTGGCAACAGGGAATTCGTCTGCCCATTCTTCAATCTTTTCAAGTGCAGAAAAAGGGTCTTTTATTTTAAGATAATAAATTACTGATTGTGCAAATGCACCATTTTTCAATTCATAAAGTTTCTTATCTGTAAATTTTTCATATATCTGTTTTGCCTTATCTGTCTTACCATTTATTCTGTAAAAATCGCCAATACCTATCTCTGCTTTTCTTTTAATATCTTTTCCAGCATTGCTCCTTTTTATCCTTTCAAATTCTTCCTTTGCTTCAATAAGTTTTCCTGAAGATAAATACAGATTGGCAAGTTTTAAAGCAATTTCTGGATCGTATTTACTTTTAAGCATATCTTTATAAATCTTTTCTGCCTCTTCATACTTTTTCATTCTGAATGATATATCTGCAGAAAGAAGCAAAACTTTTTCCTTCTCTTTTCCTTCAAGTTCCCTTTCCATCAATTCCTTAAAACATCCATATGCCTCATCAAACCTGTTATAACTTAGAAATATATCTGCAAGAATGAAAAGATGTCTTTTCCCAAAATTTTTAAGATTGAATTTTCTGAATTCTTCAAGATATTCTGAGTAATGTCTTGGTTTCAGATATATTTTTGAATAATCCTGTTCCACCTTTACTTTCAATGTAATTTTGTCAATATTTCCTTCCTTATCTTCCACTTTCAATGAAACGTTATAAAATCCTGGTAATAAATAGGTATGGTATGGATTTCTCTCATAACTTTTCTGTCCATCTCCAAAATCCCATTCCCATCTATTTATCTCTTTCCCACATGATTTATCTGTAAATTTAAAGGTTAAAAGTTGATGGCCATTTCTGCAGAGATAGTTTGTATTTTCCCACATAAAATCTGCTGTAATTGTAGAACCAAACTTTTCTGTTTTTATAAGTCTGCATTCCATAACAGGTATAAAGAATCTTTCTGGTATTACAATAAATCTTTTTCTTTTGGGAATTTTTATTGCAGCAACAGAAATTTCCATTCTCCTTCTTCCTATGTGGTAATATACAAGTTTATGGATACCTTTTGTAAGATAGATTGAGCCTGAATGTTCTGGTCTTACAAAAGGTTCTGCTTTATGCCAGCCAGGCCATGATGCAACAAGTTTATCATCTATAAAAAGGAAAGAAGCACCTGCAGAACTTGTTGCGAAATAATAGATTCCTGGTTTTCTGCAGTAAAAGTATCCAGTATAAATTTTGACAACATCCTTATCGGAACTGAAGGGATTTGTCCCATCCCATATCTTCTTCCAGAAACTCCTTCCAATTAATTTCCCCTTTTTACTCCTCTCAATTATCCTTTTTGCTTTTTCCCAGTTATCGCACCAAAAACCTTTTCTTTTGTAGACTTCAAGAATAAGTCCTGCTTTTGGTTTCCAGTTATAAGAGACTTTCTCAGCATCTTTATTCCCGTAATATACATAAAAGATATCGCCTTTTGCCGGAAGACTTATCTGGTATTTATTTCCCGGGCCTGCATAAACAAGGAAATATGGAATCTCCTTTCCATTTTCATCAACCACTCTTATATCTGAACCGTCTGGTTTTGCTTTCCCAAAGAAGTTAAAAACAGCTACTTCTTCAAAATTTCTATTTTTATGTATAACTTTGACAACTTTTCTATATTCCCAGTTTTTATCATACCAGTCTTTTGCATATATCTGTGTTATCAGAAAAAGGGAAATAATAAAAATTCTAATCATTTCTCAATGGTAAAATTTCAATTGAGTCAAAATAAACTGTTCCTGGTTTAAGATAAGCATATGGTTTAACTCTTATCCATTTTACAGAGGGATTTGAAAATTTTATTTTAAAAGTGAATGTCCTCCATTTATTATCTTTCAGGTGTAAAAAACACTCATTCCTTTCAATCCTCCTTTTCCTGCCTTTAACAATCCCCCACCCTTCAACAAATACTATTATTTCAGGCGCTGAACTTTTTGTTCTGACTTTAAGCAGATAAGATGAAGGTGAAGAGACAGGATAAAAAATTGAGTAAACCCACAATCCCTCTCCAGATGCAATCTTTTTATCAAGAATATATTTTAATTTTTTCTTCTCTTTCTCCCAAAAAACATTCTTACTTTCTATCTTCCATCCATAAGGGAAATCCTTGCCCTGCGAAAAATCACCATTAATCAATATATTTTCACCTTCCCTTTTCCCTTCTGATGGTAAGACCCTGAATGAAACAGTATTTGAAGATAGCCCATTCCATAAAAGTTTCACTTCAAAATTTGAAGGCAATCCAATCGGGTAATAATAATATGGGAAAGGTATCTCCCATAAAATCTCTTTCTTTGGGCCAATAACAATATCTTTAACTCCAGGCTTTGGTTCAGGAACCATATGGTTTGTGAAATTATCAAGTTTTTTCCCATTAACTTTAACTTCCAAAACTGCATCCTCACCTACAAATATATTCTTCTTCTCAAAAGGTTGGAGATAAGGAATCCGGATCTTTTTGCTTTTATCACATAAATTTTTTATTGAAAGGCAAATTTTTACATTTTCTTCCTCATAATAAACTTTCTTTGGAATTGATAGATGGATGGAAAGGTTCTGCAAGAGTAAAAAATTTATAATTAAAAAACCAATCATTTCCCCATACTCATT
>QNCF01000011.1 GCA_003644395.1 Candidatus Omnitrophota bacterium | reverse complement strand
TCTGCCTTATATTTATTAGCAACCTGTGTAACCGGAATGATTGGCCTTATATGGAAATCTTCAATTCTGTGAGAAGGGATTATTAAAGGTTTTGTTTCTATAATATATTCATCAGGGTCTGTTTTTAAAAGTTTGAAAATCCTTTCACTCACCTTTTTACCTCTTTGAGCAAAATTAAAAGCATTTGGGATTACAAACTTTTTCAGGTTTGATTTTATCTTTGAGGGGTTAATCAACAGAGATATCTTAATGGCAGTTGAATATTTTCTTATCTTTGTTGTGTGTCTTTCATAAAAATGTGCAAGCGCCTTTCCTATTTCAAGAAGATGCAAAGTAACAGAAATGTGTCCTCTTATTTTTTTCAAATCTTCTATTTTCCTCTCAATATCTGTATTCTTCAAATAAGAATCGTATAAAGACTGGAGACGATTAAAAGAAGACCTGAAGGTTTCAAGAGCCTCTTCTGTAATTTCCTGATTGGATTTTAAATCACAAACATAAATTGTAAATTTCTCCAATATCTCCAGAAATTTCATGAGAATTTCAACAACTCTTCCTTTTTTGCTTTTCAAAACCTTCTCATCAAGGTCTGGAGGAAGTATCTTTTTAGGAATTATTTCAAGAGAATCTAACTGTATTTTCCTTCTTATTTTACTTTTAATTCCGATTTTTTCACCTTCTTTTATCAATTCCTCTCCAAGTTTTCTAAGACAGGAAAGATAAAATTCACAATTTTTTCTAACTTCCTGAAGGAAAGAAGCTTTATATTCTTCTGGAAAATCAAGTTCGTAATTTCTGAACCTGCCGATAATATGGAGGGACTGGAATAAAGCAATATTAATCCACCTTACAGATGCTATCAGTTCTCTAAAATAAAAAAATCTTTTATTATTTATTGCTCCATAATCATCAAGAAATACCTCAATTTCTTCACTTTTTTTCTGTAAAAAGAAGCAGATTTCTCTATTAATTTCACTATTTTTTAATCTTTGAATTAATGAGAAAAAATCTCTGCATAAAACTTCCAGTTCTTTTAAAAACTTCTTTATCTCCTTCTCATCCATTATTTCAACAAGAGAAGGTAAACTTTTGCTTTCCATTTTCGGGAAGGGGGTTAAAAAAGTGGAGATAGCCGGACTCGAACCGGCAACCTTCCGCGTGCAAGGCGGACGCTCTCCCATTGAGCTATATCCCCACTTCTGTTAATTATACCATACATATAAATTTTTGGAAATAGATTGTATTTATCCTTTCTGGAAGGTTATAATTAAAGTAGCATTATGAAAATTGCTATCATAGGAACAAGAGGTATTCCTGCAAAGTATGGAGGATTTGAAACATGTGCAGAAGAATTAAGCACAAGGCTTGTAAAGAAAGGACATACCGTTATAGTAAGTTGCAGAAGATATCTTTATCCTGAAAAAAGGAAATTTTATGAGGGTGTGAAACTTTACTATCCACCCAGTATTCCATTTAAAACTACTGATACCTTTTCCCATACATTTTTCAGCATTTTCAAACTTTTTCTTTTCAATCCAGATATCACTTTAATTTTCAATTCAGCAAACAGTCCTTTTGCTTTAATATTAAAACTCTTTGGGAAAAATGTGGTTATAAATGTTGATGGTCTTGAATGGAAAAGGAGAAAATGGGGGAAAACTGGTAAACTTTACTATAAATTTGCAGAGTTCCTTTCCTGTATTGTTGCTGACGAAATAATCTGTGATTCAAGGGAGATTCAGAAATATTATCTTAAAAAATATGGGAGAAGGTCTGTATTCATACCTTATGGTGCATATTCCATCCATTCAGAAGATTCAGAAATAATAAAAAAATATGGGTTAAAGAAAGATGAGTATTTTTTTAATGGAAGCAGACTTGAACCAGAAAACAATCAAGACATTATAACTGAAGCTTTTAACAGAGCAAATACAGAAAAGTTTCTTGCAATTGTTGGAGATATAAGGAAGAGAAATGGTTATATTAAAAAATTAAAAACTCTAAAGAGTGAAAAGATAAAATTTTTGGGTCCTGTATATGAAAAAGTTGAATACAGACAACTTCTTGCAAATGCCTATGCTTATATCCATGGAAATGAAGTGGGTGGAACAAATCCAGCACTTTTACAGGCAATGGGAGCTGGAAATTGTATTCTTGCTCTTGATGTTCCATTTAATAGAGAAGTTCTTGGAAATTGTGGTATTTTTTTTAAAAGGGATGTGGAGGATTTGAAGGGGAAAATTGAATATGTTATCAAAAATCCTGAAATTGCAAAAAAATTAGGGAAAATGGCAAGGGAAAGGGTGGAGAAATATTATAACTGGGAAAATGTAACAGAAAGTTATGAAAAATTATTCAGAAAGATAAATGAAAAAAAGAAGAAAATTTTTGTTTCTTATTGATGGTATAACAATCTTTGTCTGTTTCCTTTTGGGATACTTTTTCAGATTTTACACTCCATTTTTTCCTCAAAAAGGTATCCCACCGCTCCTTCCTTATCTTAAAATAATTGGATTTGTAGCTCCTGGATGGGTGATAATCTTCAATTCTCTTGGACTTTATAGAGAAAAGATATTTTTAAATCCAATACAGGAATTGTGCATCATTATTGAAGGTTCATTCTGGGCGATGATTTTCCTTATGGCAGGAACTTTTCTATACAGAGGTTTCTCATATTCAAGGCTTGCTATTGGATTTGGAAGTATATTTTCTTTCCTTTCACTCTGGATTTTCCATTCAATTTATTTAAAACTATCTCCACATGAAAGCAAAAAGGTTATGATTGCAGGAGAAGGGAAAGGACTGTCTCTTCTTGAAAAAAGACTTAAATTCCATCCATACATTAATTTTAAAATTTCAAAATGCCGTGAAATTAAAAAAATAGGAGAAAAGATTAAAAAGGAAAGGCCTGATTTTATCATAGCCTATCCAGAAAATCAGCATGAGAAAATTGAATTGAGAAAGATATCATTGGAAAATAAAATCAAACTATATTTTCTTCCTGAAGTTGCATATTTTTTCGCTGGAAAAATTGAAGATATAGATGGATTACCTTTAATTGCAGCTGAGGAAATACCGTTTGAAAAATTTCCTGCTAATTTTTTAAAAAGAGGGATGGATTTAACACTGGGATTTATCTTTTTCCTTATCTTTTGCATTCTGCTTCCTTTCTTTTCTCTATTGATAAAGAGCACCTCAAAAGGTCCAGTATTTTTTAAACAGAAGAGAGTTGGAAAAAATGGGAAAGTTTTTAAAATGTTTAAATTCAGAACGATGAAATACCCTTATGAAGAATCCCCACCCTATACACTTCCTGATGACCCTCGCCTTACAAGAATTGGAAAATTTATGAGGAAATACAATCTTGATGAACTTCCTCAAATTTTCAATGTTTTATCGGGAGAAATGTCATTAGTTGGACCAAGACCTATATCTGTAAAGGACAAGATTTTCTTTGAAATTCCAGAATTTTCATTCAGGTTGAAAGTAAAACCAGGAATTACAGGGTGGGCTCAAATCCATGGATTGAGAGGAGGGCATTTTGAACCTGAGGAAAGAATAAGGTATGACATTTACTATATTCAAAACTGGAGCATATGGCTGGATATTTCCATAATTTTAAATTCTTTCTTCTCTTTTAAAAATGCTTTTTAGAAGCATAGAATTTATTTATTATCCTGACTATCTCTTCAGGAGAATCTGCCACTTTAAATATTTCCAGGTCTTTCTCATCAATATACTTTCTTTTTAAAACGGTTTCTTTGAGCCATTTTATAAATCCATTCCAGTAAGATGAATCAACAAGAACAACAGGAAATTTATGGATTCTTCTTGTCTGTATCAAAGTTATCGCTTCTGTAAATTCATCAAGTGTTCCAAATCCTCCAGGAAAGATTACAAACCCTTTTGTATATTTCACAAACATTACTTTTCTTGTGAAAAAATAACGGAAAGAAAGAAGTGTTTTTGCATAAGGATTTGGAGGTTGTTCAGTAGGAAGTTCTATATTCAATCCTATAGAATCTCCTCCTGCAAGTGTAGCTCCTTTATTCGCAGCCTCCATTATTCCAGGGCCTCCACCTGTAATTACTGCATACCCTTCTTGAGCAAGAAGTCTTCCTGTCTCTTCAGCCATCCTGTACCACTTATCTTTCTCTTTCACTCTTGCAGAACCCCATATTGTTACTGCCTTCTTTATCTTCTCCAAAGTTTCAAAACCATCAACAAATTCTGCCATTATTCTGAATATGCGCCATGCTTCACTCTTATCTTTCATTTTTCCTCCACAATCAATGTTAGCCCTTCTACTTCCACCACTTTTACATAACTTCCCTTTTTAATAACACCTGATTTACTTTTTGCTTTCCAGTATTCTCCATGTAAAAATACTGTCCCTTCCTCTGAAATATCTGTTATTGCCTTCCCGGTCTCTCCAATAATTCCTTCTTTTCCGGTTATAACTTTTCTCTTTTTAGTCCTCCAGGCAAATAGTATTATACCTGAAAGGAATAATGCAGTTATAAATATTCCCACTCCCATAATGGAACGTGAAATTCTCAACTCTGATAGAGGTTTCATCAGCATTATTGAACCCAGAATTAAAGAAATAACTCCAGAAATCAGAAAAATTCCAAATGTCGGTGTAAGAGCTTCTATGATGAAAAGTATAATGCTTAAAATTATAAGAAAAAGACCTGTTATATTTATTGGAAGAGTATGGAGAGCAAAAAAAGCAAGTATCAAACATATAGTTCCAACTATTCCCGGGATTCCAAAACCAGGATGTGAAAACTCAAGAATTATTCCCCATATTCCTATTAAAAGCAAAATATATGCAATATTAGGATTGGAAAGAACCTCAAGTATTCTTTCTCTTATATTTTCTCTCAATTCCTTCAATTCCACATTCTCACTCTTTATTACCTTAATCCCTGAGGATGTTTTGATTTTTCTGTTATTAATCTTTTCAAGTAATTCATTTATATCTTTTGCTATAAAATCTATTACTCCAACTCTCAGAGCTTCTTTTTCAGTGGAAGATAAACTTTTCCTCACAGCATCCTCAGCCCATTTTACATTCCTTTTTCTCAAAGAAGCAATGCTTTTTATAAAACTGACAGTATCATTTACAACCTTCTCTTCCATTGTCTTGTCTTGCTGACCTGTAATAAGAACTGGATGAGCTGCGCCTATATTTGTGGCAGGAGCCATTGAAAGAATGTGGCAGGAAAGAGCAATAAATGTACCAGCAGAAGCACATTGGGCACCCTGTGGATACACAAATCCAATTACAGGAACAGGTGATTTCAGTATTTCCTGAACTATTTTCCTTGTTGAGAAAAGAAGTCCACCGGGTGTATCCAGTGTTAAAATTACAAATTCTGCATTTTTTATTCTTGCAATTTTTAAAACTTTTTTTACTTTATAGTAGGTTACCGGACCTATTGCTCCCTTAATTGGAAGAATATATGCTGTTTTCCCCTCGCTCTTTATACTGGAAAAGAGAGTCAAAAAAAGAATTAAAAGAAGTTTTTTCATTTTATCAGAATATCTGGTCTCGGTATTCTTTTACCTTTATATTCAATTTCAATCAGTGGCCATCTCTTATCTTCTGTTATAATATCACACCCTTTTCCCTTCACTATAATTGTATCTTCTGATTTAGTCCCAGTAATTGAGGGGTTCCAGGCAAAAGACTGGTTTTCCTCTATTTTACTGGTATCTGTCAAATATCCTCTTGAATAACGGGTAAGATAACCTGTTGGCCCTCCCTGGTGGTGCAATTTCCATTCCTCTTTATACCCTTCCTTTTCATATGCTTTTATACCTGAAGAAAATACATCTCTGATTTCTCTGCCAGGCATTGTTTCTCCGATAAATACAGAATCTATTCTGCAAACTGCAAGATGCTTTTTCTTCAGTTCAGAATCTAACTTTCCAAAATTTACAATCCTTGTAAGTGAGACTATAAGCCCATCTCTTTTTGCACATAAAACAACCATAACATTTTTTTTCACTTTCTTTTCTGTGGGTAAAGGATGTCTGAATTTTTTCAATCTTTCATCACACGCAATTAAAATTACTACAGGAATAATCCCTCTTTCCCATAACAATTCGCTCAATTTACCGGCAATTTCATATTCTGTTTCCCCTTCTTTTATATCCATACATAAATTTGTCATAACTTCAGAAGCTTCCTTTCCCAGACTTTTATATCTTTCAATTTCTTCAGGAAGAAGAGGAAAATGGAGTCTTTCTAATTTAACAGGTATAAAATCTCCAACAGGTAAATCACATCCTACTTTCCCTTTTGCAATATTTTTGATTTCCTCAACCAATTTTTCTTCTTCAAACCACATACTTTCAATCTTCTCAAAGTTCTCTTTTCCAATTTCTTCTTCTATAATTCTTGGCATCTCAATATTATTGCTCACTATATAAATCTTTTCATCTGTTACAAAAAGGGAAGATGCTCCATTTTCTGTATATAAAGCAACAAAGTTTGATTTCCCTCCTGTAAACCATGCAAAATTTGAAACTTTCTTTATCAATATTCCACCAAAGCCATTCTTCTCCATAAAGTTTCTTATTCTGTCCCATTTAATTTGAATTTCTCTTCTCATTTTCTTTTATGATAAATCAATGACTTTTCCCATTCAAGTAAATATTTTTTAAAATCTTTTCCAAGAACATACCCTCCAATCTTCCCATTTTTATAAATAATACGGTGGCAGGGAATTGAGATTAAATATGGATTTTTACAAAGCAGTCTCCCAATATACCTTTCTTTACCTTTCATATTTATTTTTTCTGCAAGATATGAATAACTTCTTGTTTCTCCAAAAGGGATATTTCTCAGGACTTGCCATATTTTATTTTCAATGTTATCCTTTTTCATTGCTTTTAATTTTTTTTTAATATAAAATTTATGAAATATGGACGAGAATATTTTATCCTATCTTAAGTTTGATGAGAAGGGATTGATCTGTGCAGTAGTTCAGGATATGGAGGGAAAAGTTTTAATGGTGGGATATATGAATAGAGAGGCGATAGAAAAAACATTGAAGACAGGAAAGATGCATTACTGGAGCAGAAGCAGAAAAAAATTGTGGTTAAAAGGGGAAACCTCTGGTAATTACCAGTTTGTAAATGAGATTTATATTGATTGCGATGGAGATGCTATACTTTTTAAAGTAAATCAAAAAGGGGGTGCCTGCCATAAAGGTTATTATTCCTGTTTTTTCAGAAAATATAAAGATGGGAAAATTGAAATAGTGGAAAAGAAAATTTTTGACCCAGAAAAGGTTTATAAAAATGGGAGTGAGATATAAAATTAAATTTTTTATAATTTTTGCCGTAATAGCATTCTCTCTCTACAAAATTTATCCACCTTCCAAAAAGATTAAAAAAGGACTTGATTTACAGGGTGGAATTTATGTTGTCCTTGAAGTAGAAAAGCCACCAGGGGAGAAGGAAAATATTTCTGAACTTACAGACAGAGCCCTTGAAGTTATAAGGAATAGAGTGGATGCCCTTGGTATCACAGAACCAATAATCCATAAGGAAGGAGTAAAAAGGATTATAGTGGAACTTCCAGGTGTGAAGAATCCTAAAAAGGCAATTGAAATACTGGGTAAAACTGCATTGCTTGAATTCAAACTTGTAAATGAAGATGAAGAGTTACTTAAGAAAGCACAGGAAGGCAAAATTCCAGAAGGGTATGAATTGCTTTATCTTAAAGAGAAGGATGAAAGAGGTATTGTAAGGGAAACGATACCTCTTCTTGTAAAAAAAGAACCTGAAATTACAGGTGCTTACCTTTCCGATGCATATGTTGGTTTTTCACCTGGAGGAATACCTGAAGTTAGACTGGAATTCAATAAAGAGGGAGCAAAAAAATTTGATGAAATAACAAGAAAAAATATAGGTAAAAGACTTGCAATTGTTCTTGATGGAGTTGTTAAATCAGCCCCTGTTATAAGAGACAGGATTAGAAATGGAAGAGCAAGGATTACCGGGAATTTTACTCTTGATGAAGCAAGAGAACTTGCATTGGTTCTGAGAGCAGGTGCTCTTCCAGCAAAAGTATCTATGATATACAACAAAGTTATAGGACCAACTCTTGGTAAAAGTTATATAAGGATGGGGTTTAAAGCATCTTTATATGGTGGAATTGCTGTTCTTATTTTCATGCTTGTATACTACTTTGGTTTCGGTCTTCTTGCAGACTTTGCAGTCACTCTTAACATCCTTATACTTCTTGGAATCCTTGCTGCTTTTGAAGGAGTTCTTACTCTTCCAGGAATTGCTGGAATTGCACTTACATGTGGAATGGCAGTAGATGCAAATGTTTTGATTTTTGAAAGGATAAGAGAAGAGTTAAAGACAGGTAAAACTCCGAGAGCATGTGTGGATGCTGGATATTTAAGGGCTTGGAGTGCTATTATAGATTCAAATATCACAACTTTTATAGTTGGGGTTATTCTGTTTTTCCTTGGAGAAGGGCCTATTAAAGGATTTGGACTTACATTAAGTATAGGGATTCTTGCAAATCTCTTTACAGCAGTTTTTGTTACAAAGACAATAGTTGACTGGGTATTTACAAATAGAAAGATAGAAAGAATTAGAATTTAAAAAATGGAATTGATAAAAAACCCGAATTTTGATTTTATAGGGAAAAGAAAAATAACATATCTTCTATCCCTCTTCCTGATAATTGCAGGGATGCTATCTTTCATAAAGAGAGGGAAAAATAACTTTGGAGTTGACTTTACAGGAGGAGATATTCTCCATGTTGAATTTGATAAGAAAATCGATGCTGCAGAAATAAGGAAAATATTAAAAGATTTAAAAATTGCAAATTTTACAGTCCAGATTTTAGGAAAAGAAAGGAAAGAGGTTATAATAAGAACTTCACCAGGAGATTCAGATAAAATTCTATCATTCCTTGAGAAGAAAGGAGAAAATTTCGTTCTTAAAGAAAAATCTGTAATTTCTCCTTCAATGAGTAAAACGCTTATGAAAAAAGCAATTTTAGCTTTTGTATTGGGACTTGTGGGTATCCTATTCTATATAACAATAAGGTTTGAATTCAGATTTGCAGTTGGAGCAACAGTTGCAATATTCCATGATTTACTTGTGGTTCTGTCTGTGCTTGCTATTTTAAAAAAACAGATTGATGCAACAGTTATAGCAGCACTCCTTACAATAGCTGGTTATTCTGTTAATGATACAGTAGTTGTATTTGACAGAATAAGAGAGAATTTGAAAAAGACAAGAAGTACTGACTATATTGAGGTTTTCAATAGAAGCATAAATGAGACATTAAGCAGAACAATTCTCACAAGTTTGACAACTTTATTTGTGGTATTCTGCATATTCTTCTTTGGAGGTGAGGCTCTCCATAACTTTTCTCTTGCATTAATTGCCGGTTTTATAACCGGAACATATTCATCTATTTTCATTGCTTCTTCTTTACTTATTGACTGGCACAGGGTAAAACCACATAGATTTAAACTATGAGGGTACTATGAGGGTAATAGGTGGAATATTAAAAGGAAGAAAACTTTTATTTTTGAAGAAAGAGAATATAAGGCCGAGTAAGAATATTGTGAAAAAATCCATATTTGATAGTTTAAGTGAGTGGATAATAGGAAAGGAAGTTCTTGATATTTTTGCAGGAACAGGGGCTCTTGGAATTGAAGCAATAAGCAGGGGAGCAAAAAGTGTTGTTTTTGTGGAATCCATGAGAGAAGCAGTGAAAGTAATAAAGAAAAATGTTGAAAATTTAAACCTTAAAAATGTTGAGATAGTTAAAGGAGATATCTGGAAGGTTTTGAAATATTTTGAGGAAAGAAAATTTGACCTTATACTCGCAGATCCTCCTTATGAGTATCCAGAAGAAAAACTTGGTAAATTACTGGAGAAGGTGGGTAACAATATTTTGAGAGAAAAAGGCATTATTGTGGTTGAATATTCTGCAAAGAAAAAGTTGCCGGAAATTAAAGGTTTTAAAGTTTACAAAACAAGAAAGTATGGAAATACCTCAATAACATTTTTAAGAAAAGAAGATGGAGAATAAAATTGCAGTTTATCCAGGGAGTTTTGACCCGATTACTTATGGACATATTGATGTAATTGAAAGGAGTTTAAAATTTTTTGAAAAAATCATAGTTGCAGTTTCTTACAATACAAGAAAGAAATATCTTTTTACACTGGAAGAAAGGGTAAATATGGTAAAGGAAGTCTTTAAAGATAGGAGAGAAATAGAAGTTGATAGTTTCCGTGGACTTTTGGTTGATTACCTGAGAAAAAAGAATGTTTATATTGTAATAAGAGGATTGAGGGCTGTTTCAGATTTTGAATATGAGTTCCAGATGGCTCTTATAAACAGAAAATTGAACCCTGAAATAGAAACAATTTTTATGATGCCAAAGGAGGAATTTTTCTATATAAGTTCTTCACTTGTAAAAGAAATTGCAGAACTGAAAGGGAATCTGAGTTATTTTGTCCCTGAAATAGTTGAAAAGAAGTTAAGGGAGAAATTTTCATAACAAAAGGAGTTAAAAATGGCAAATCCAAAAAGAAAGCATTCAAAAAGCAGAACAGCAAAAAGGAGAAGTACAAAGAAGCTGAAGATACAGAATCTTTCAGTCTGCCCAAACTGTAATTCTATAAAACCTCCTCATGTAATGTGTCCTGTATGCCATTATTATAAAGGAAATCTGGTAATTCCGGTGAAGGAAAAATCAAAAGAGAAATAAAATGGAAGTAAAGATTGCACTGGATGGGATGGGAGGTGACAACGCACCATTTGCTCCTGTAAAGGCAGCAATAATGGCATCACAAATTCCAGACCTTAAAATTTTCCTTGTTGGTAAAGAAAACATTTTGAAAAATTATTTAAAAAATGGAAATATTGAGATTATCCACTGTGAGAAAGAAGTTGGTATGGAAGAGGAAGTCTCTTTAAGTATTCTCAAACAGGAAAATAATTCAATGTATAAAACCATTTCTCTCCTTAAAGAAGAAAAGGTGGATTTTGCTTTAAGTGCAGGTAATACAGCTATATTTGTAACACTTGCAATTCGACTGATCGGATTGATAAAAAATATTGAAAGACCTGGAATTGCCGTTCTCCTCCCCTCAACTTCAGGAAACTTCTCTATATTTGTTGATGTGGGTGCAAACATAAATCCAAAACCATCACATCTCCTCCAATACGGGATTATGGGAAGTTTATATGCTAAAAAAGTTTTCAAGATTGAAAATCCAAGAGTTGGACTCCTAAATATAGGAAAAGAGGCGAGTAAAGGAGATGAATTGAGGAAAAAAGCTTATGAACTACTTCAGAATGAGAAAAGTATAAATTTTGTAGGAAATATAGAGGGGCAGGAACTTTTCCTTGATAAAGCTGATGTAATTGTAACTGATGGTTTTACGGGTAATTCAATCTTAAAGGTTTCAGAAGGTTTAACAAGGTCAATTAAAACTATCTTCAGAAGAGAAATTACAAAAAGTTTTATTGGGAAAATAGCATCTTTCATCTTACAAAAAAATTTCAGATATTTTTCAAAGAAGATTGATTATGCAGAGTATGGTGGAGGAATACTTCTTGGTTTGAATAAACCGGTAATTATAAGCCATGGAAGGTCTTCACCACGAGCAATTTTAAATGCAATAAAATTGGGGAAAAAGATTATTGAAGAAGGGTTTATTCAATTTTTAAAAAAAGAACTTGAATAAAATGGGAAGCGCCTTTATTAATGGGACAGGTTCTTATTTACCTGAAAAGGTTTTAACAAATAGAGACCTTGAAATGATGGTGGATACAAGTGATGAGTGGATAACAACAAGAACAGGTATAAAAGAAAGGAGAATATGTCCTGCCGGAAAATGTTCATCTGATCTTGGATATGAAGCATCTCTTAAAGCGATAGAGAATTCCTCAATAAATGTTGAGGATATAGAAATGATAATCTGTGCCACCATCACACCTGATATGTATTTTCCATCAAAAGGGTGTATGATACAGAAGAAGCTCGGACTTAACAATATTCCAAGTTTTGATATATCTGCTGCCTGTTCAGGGTTTATTTATGGACTTGAAATCGCAAGAAACTTTGTGGAAAATAAAAAGTACAAAAATATCCTTGTTGTGGCTGCAGAATGTATGAGTCGTCTTACAGATTATACTGACAGAAATACCTGTGTTCTTCTTGGAGATGGAGCAGGTGCTGCAGTTGTCAGTTATACAGAAAAGGAAAATACAGGAATTCTGGGCTCTTACATTTCATCATCTGGGAAATATGGTAAATTACTCTATGTTCCAGCAGGAGGTTCTCTTCTTCCTGCTTCTTTTGAAACAGTTGAGAAAAGATTGCATTTTATGAAGATGGAAGGTCCTGCACTTTTCAAAATAGCAGTACAGACGATGACAGAATCAGTTCTTGCAATATTAAAAGATTTTAATTTAAAAAAAGAAGACATCTCCCTTATAGTTCCTCATCAGGCAAATTTAAGGATAATATCTTCAGTTTCAAAAAATCTTGGCATTCCTCTTGAGAAATTTTTCATAAATATTGAGAAATATGGGAATATGTCAGCAGCATGCGTTCCAGTTGCTCTGGATGAAGCAGCAAGAGAAGGAAGGATTAAACAGGGTGATTTAATAGTAACTGTAGCATTTGGTGCAGGACTTACATGGGGAGCAAATTTAATCAGATGGGAAAAATAAATTTTGACATTTTTGAGTTTCTATCCATATATTTAAAAAAATGTTAAATGGAAAAGTAACAATTATAACAGGGGCGTGTGGAGGAATAGGGAGTGCAATTGCTTATAAATTTGGAGAAAATGGTGCAAAAATTGTCCTGTGGGATGTTATGAAATCAGAAGTTCTTATCAAAAATTTGGAGGAGAAAAAAATTGATTTTATGTATGATGAAATAGATATTACTGATAGCAAATCTGTTGAAGAAGGAGCAAAAAGGGTAATGGAAAGGTATGGTAAAATAGATATTCTTATCAACAATGCTGGAATAACAAAAGATTCTCTCATTTTCAGAATGAAAGAAGAAGACTGGGAAAAGGTAATAGGGGTAAATTTAAAAGGAGCATTCCTCTGCACAAAAATCATCGGGAAATTAATGTTTGCAAAAAGATCTGGAAAGATAATAAATATTGCTTCTATAATAGGGGAGATAGGAAATATCGGGCAGGCCAATTACTCTGCTTCAAAAGGAGGATTGATTGCTTTAACAAAAACATGTGCAAGAGAGTTTGCAAAAGCGGGAATAAATGTGAATGCAATATCTCCGGGTTATATCATGACACCGATGACAGAGAAATTATCAGAAAAGATAAAGGAAGAGATTAAAAACAGAATACCACTTGGAAGATTTGGAAAACCTGAAGAAGTAGCTGAACTTGCTCTCTTTCTTGCTTCTGAAAAAGCAAATTACATAACAGGTCAGGTTATCAGAGTAGATGGAGGACTGGTGATGTAATTTTTTTAAAAAAGGAGGGGAAATGGATAGAGAAGAAATTGCAAAAAAAGTTAAAAGCATTATTGTTGAAAAGCTTGGAGTCAGTGAATCTGAAATAACAGAAGAAACTTCTTTTGTTGACGACCTGGGAGCTGATTCTCTTGATACAGTGGAACTTGTTATGGAATTTGAAGAAAAGTTTGGTCTTGAAATTCCTGACGAAGATGCGGAAAAGATAAGGACAGTAAAAGATGCGATTGATTATATAGAAAAGAAAAAACAGGAATCATGAAAGAAAGAGTTGTTGTAACCGGAATGGGGGTGGTCTCCCCGATTGGTAATGATCTCCCAACATTCTGGAAAAATTTGATTGAGGGTAGAAGCGGTATTTCAAGGATAACTGCTTTTGATGTTTCCCAGTTTGACAGTAAAATTGCAGGGGAAGTGAAAAATTTTGAAATTTCTTTCATAGATAAGAAATCTTTAAAAAGAATGGATAAATTTGTCCAATATGCATTGAAAGCAACTTATGAGGCTTTATTGGACAGTCAGATTAATCTTGAAGGAGAAAAAGAAAAGGTCGGAGTGATTATAGGTGCAGGTATAGGAGGATTGAGGGTTATAGAAGAACAACATGAAATACTTCTTAAATCAGGACCTTCCAAAGTTTCTCCATTTCTGATACCGATGCTTATACCTGATATGGCTTCAGCACAGGTAGCAATAAAGTTTGGATTTAAAGGAGTAAATTACGCTACAGTAAGTGCATGTGCATCCGGGGCTCATGCTATTGCAACTTCATTTTATCTTTTAAGAAATGGAATAATGGATGTGATAATCACTGGAGGAACAGAAGCCTGTATAACTCCTCTCGGACTTGCAGGGTTCTGCTCAATGAAGGCTCTTTCCACAAAAAATGATGAACCTGAAAAAGCATCAAGACCCTTTGATAAAATGAGGGATGGATTTGTAATGGCTGAAGGGGCAGGAATTGTAATTCTTGAAACTTTAACCCATGCAAAGAAAAGAAACGCTTCAAAAATATATGCAGAAATTATAGGTGCTGGAATGAGCTGTGATGCTTACCATATTACTGCTCCAGACCCTGAAGGGGAGGGGGCTACTATTTCAATGAAAAATTCTCTCATTGATGCAAAAATTTCAGCAGATGATGTTGATTATATCAATGCTCATGGGACTTCTACAAAACTGAATGATAAAAGTGAAACATTTGCAATAAAAAAAGTATTTGGAAAAAAAGCATATGATATTCCAGTAAGTTCAAATAAATCCATGATCGGTCATCTTCTTGGAGCAGCAGGAGCCGTTGAATTCATTTCTACATGTCTGACAGTAAAAAACGATATTATTCCCCCAACCATAAATTATGAATTCCCAGACCCTGAATGTGACCTTGATTATGTCCCAAACAAAGCCAGGAAAAAAGAGGTGAATATTGCAATTTCAAATTCATTTGGATTTGGAGGACATAATGTAACTCTTGTGGTGAAAAAATTTTCAGAATAGGAGGTGAAATTGAACTATTTTTTAACTGAAGAACAGAAACTTATTAAAGACCTTGCAAGAAAAATTGCTGAAGAAAAGATTTTGCCTGTAAGAGCCAAATATGATGAAGAAGAGACTTTCCCATGGGATATTGTGAAAATTCTGGCAGATTCTGATTTATTCGGCGTTTACATTCCTGAAGAATATGGTGGAATGGGATATGGAATATTTGAATTATGTATAGTGATTGAAGAATTGAGCAGAGTATGTGGAGGAGTTGCTCTTGCCTATGCAGGGACTGCTCTCGGAACATTTCCAATATTGATGTTTGGAAATGAAGAACAGAAGAAAAAGTATTTGCCACAGATTGCAAAAGGAGAAAAAATTGCAGCCTTTGCAGTTACTGAACCTGAAGCAGGCAGTGATATTACAAATTTAAATACAACAGCAAAAAGAGAAGGGGACTATTACATCCTAAACGGCACAAAACAGTGGATTACAAATGGTGGTGAGGCAGAAATTTATACAGTGATTGCTTCTACAGATAAAAGTAAAGGTACAAGAGGAATGACTGCTTTTATTGTTGAAAAGGGAATGGAGGGTTTTGAATTTGGAAAAAAAGAAAGAAAACTGGGAATTAGAGCATCATCCACAAGAGAATTGATATTCAACAATTGCAAAGTTCCAAAAGAAAATGTTCTTGGAAGAGAAGGTATGGGATTCATAATCACAATTAAAAATTTTGAAATGGGAAGACCAGGAGTTGCCGCACAGGCTCTTGGAATTGCTCAGGGAGCTTTTGAGGCAGCCATTGAATATGCCCATCAGAGAAAACAGTTTGGTCAGCCAATAAGCAGTTTTCAGGCAATACAGCATATGCTTGCTGAAATGGCCACAGAGATTGAAGCAGCAAGAGCACTTATCTATCAGACAGCAAAGATGATTGATAGTGGAGAAAAGAATATATCAAAAGAATCAGCAATGTGTAAACTTTTTGCTTCAGATGTTGCAATGAAGGTTACAACAAATGCAATACAGATATTTGGAGGATATGGATATATGAAAGACTATCCTGTTGAAAAAATGTTCAGAGATGCAAAAATTACTCAGATTTATGAAGGCACAAACCAGATACAAAAAAATATAATTGCTCTTGAACTTATAAAAGAACTTTCAAAGAAAAAATAACTTCAATTTTTGAGTTGAAGAGAGAAATAGTAGCAAAAGAGAAAGAAAGGATAGATAAATATTTAAAAAAATACCTTCCATTCTCAAGGGAGAAAATCCAGAAACTGATAAAAAATGGTTTTATTGTTGTCAATGGGGAAAAAATAGAGCCTTCCTATAAATTAAAGATAGGAGATAAAATTGAAATTTCTGATGATAAGATAGAAAGCGCTTCTTCAATACCTCCAGAAAATTTACCACTTGAAATAATTTATGAGGATGAAGATATTATTGTAATAAACAAACCACCAGGAATTATCACCCATCCAACTCCTCAATCTTTAAAAGGAACTTTGCTTAACAGAATCCTTGCCCATACAACATTATCTCAGATAGGAGCGCCTTTAAGACCTGGAGTGGTGCACCGTCTTGACAAAGAGACTTCGGGTGTTATTGTATTTGCAAAATCCGATTATGCGTACTGGAATCTTGTTGAACAGTTTAAAAATAGAAATGTAGAAAAAACATATCTTGCATTTGTTAAAGGAAAGTTTTTACCACAGGAGAAAGTCGTTGAATTTACAGTTGTACATGATAAAGAGAATCCAACAAAAATGAAGGTCAGATTCCTGAGAGGTAAAAAAGCAATTACAAGGATAAAAGTTCTGAAATACTGCGGAAATTTTTCTCTTCTGGAGGTAAAACCTCTTACAGGGAGAACACACCAGATTAGAATTACTCTTAAATATCTGGGATTTCCTATTCTCGGTGATACAAAATATGGCGTGGAATCTGAGTTGATAAAAAGGACTGCTTTACATTCATATAAACTATCGCTTCACCATCCCAGGGAGAATAAAAAAATGGAATTTACCGCTCCTTTACCTGATGATTTAAAAGTATTGTTGAGGGAATGCCTTTCTTTTGAAAAATAATTTTTTACCTTTTAACTCTTGCTCTCCCTTCCCACACATCCCATATCTCTTCTTCATTCAAAGGTTGAGCATAATCTGTTAAAAGGGTTACAACATATGCACCACATGCCCATCCAAACTGTATCCATTTTTCCTCTTCCCATCCTCTGAGAATTCCATAAAGCATACCTCCAACAAATGCATCTCCTCCACCAATTCTATCAAGAACAAATATTTCCCGCGGTTCCACCACATACCATTTATCCCCAACAGACATTATCGCTCCCCAAAGATGGTGGTTTGCACTCAAAACTTCTCTTAAAGTTGTTGCAAATACCTCAACATCTGGGAAAGAAGTCTTTGCTCTCTCAATCATCTCCTTATAACTTTCAATCTGTCCTTTTATATCCTTCCCACCAGGTTCAGGCCCTTTTATTCCAAGACAGAGCTGGAAATCCTCTTCATTTCCCACAAGAATATCTGCAAGAGAGGCTATCTTTGTAAATTCTTCCCTCAATTCTTTCTCTCTATTTTTCCAGAAAGAAGCTCTGTAATTCAAATCAAATGAAACTTTCGTTCCATATTTTTTAGCAATGGATGCAATTTCCAGACAGAACCTTCCAGTATCAGGAGATAAAGCACCTATCAATCCTGACATATGAACAATTTTCACTCCTTCTTTCCCAAAAATTCTTTCAAGGTCAAAATCTTCAGGTTTTAAAGTTCTTCCAACTTCTCCAGTCCTGTCATTCCATACCTTTGGGCCTCTCACTCCATAACCGGTATCCGCTATATTAAACTGGTGTCTGTATCCCCATGGGCCTCCCTGTTCAACTTCTTTTGCCTCAAATTCCATATTTCTGCTTCTCAAATTCTCTTTAATAAATCTTGCTATTGGACTACCTTTAACAAATGCTGTGAGGACTTTCACAGACAATCCAAGATAGGAAGAAACACTTGCAACATTGGTCTCAGCACTTGTTGCCTGCATTATATAAAGATTTGTTGTATGTACAGGCTGGTTATTAAAAGGAGTTATTCTTACTCCCATACTTGTGGGAACCAACAGATCATATTTACAATCTCTTTTCAGTTCCATTTTCCCTCCCTTAGGCAGGTTTAAAGATTTTACCCACAAAGAGGATATTGCCTGTATTTTTCTCCTGGATTATGAAAATAAATGGATGGTCTGCTTTAAAAATCTTTTTCTTTGTAAATACGCCTGTTACCTTAATTACTACTCCTGTTGCTCCTGCTGCTTCTGTCCCTTTTTCATCAACTTTAACATATGCCTGGTGTATAACATCGCTTATAAATAATTCCTTTTTCCCTGTGATGGCTGAAAAATCAGCAGATGGAGAAAAAGATGTTGGCATCCCCATCTCTGAAAGTATATTTTTAAGG
>QNCF01000010.1 GCA_003644395.1 Candidatus Omnitrophota bacterium | reverse complement strand
AGTATCTTTTTTGGATTATCACAAAGTATCTTCTTTTTATCCTCCTCAGATATATCTGCAAAGATAATTCTCCCTATTTGATGAGTCTGTGACAGGAAAGGAATATCTGAACCGAATACAATACGGTCTGCCCCCACATTCTTCACAAAATATTCAATAATTCCGAATTTTGATGTTGAGTTTGTTGGGTCAAGGTAAATATTTTTATATTTAAGTGCATATTTCACATACATCTCAGGATTTTCAGCTCCAGAATGGCCAAGAATAAACTTTATATTTTTATAATCCTTAAAAATACTTTCCATCTTATCAATATCTCCGAATGTATGGAGTAAAACAGGCAATTTATTATCATCTGCATATCTCAATATCTTCTCATATTTTTCAGATGTATACGGGATTCTGTTGTAATAATGCATTTTTATTCCAACCATACCAGCCTCAATGCATCTTTTTACCTCATCAATACCAAGTTTATCATTGACCGGGTAAGGATATACATAACCCAAGATTCTTCCAGGGAATTCTTTCATCGCCTTCAATACCTCATTGTTACCGAATACAGCCTCTGCAGATAGAACAGCATGGTGAGAGCACACAATTCTTTCCACACCGATAGAATCCATCTGCTTGACCATTGAGTGTATATCATTTGCAGGTATATAAAACATATTTAAAGGTCCCATATGTGCATGCATATCGGTGATTCCTTTTAAAGGCAATGGTTTTCCTTCCCATACATAATCTGAAAGTTTCTTCATTTCTTAACTCCTTTTACAAGTCTATCCATATTTCCAAATGCAATTTTCTCCCTTTCCTCTTCTGTAATTTTTGCATACATGAGGTAGGAAATAACAGCTCCTGGTTCAGAAATTGGGAAACAGCTTGCATAAATAATCTGGTTTACAAACCCTCTTTTTACCATTTCTTCAATCCCCTCGTTTATGCAGTTTGGGGGTGCAATATCTATATGGAGATTTTTTATTTTTTCAAGGATTGGATAGAGATTCCTTGCCTGACGGTAATTCATTGCTGAGTAAATAAATGGTATATCTGGCCAGTTTTCAGCAAGAAATGCAACTTTTTCAAGTTCCAGTTCCTCAGCAGAGATAATAACAGGGAGACTTCTTTCAGAAATTGCTTTAAATAAGCGTCCGCACACTTTCTCATCTATGCTTAATCCAAAACTTTTTGGATGGAAGGAGACACATCTTGCTCCCCTTTTTATGAGATTTTCTATAAATTCTTCCTCATCCCCTGTTTCACCTGCAGAATTCGGAATTACTACCGGACATGGAATAAGACGTGGTTCTTCTTTAACCGCTTCAAAAATGAGTTCATTGCCGAATTTAAAATCAAATCTGAAAGAAGAGAAAGATGTAAGGATTGCTTTTTCCACTCTGTATTTATCAAGCATCTTCTTTATACTCTGTATTGTGGAAAACTGAAAACTATCAAGGTTGTGGTCTCTTCCAAGAAAGATTCTTCCATCAAATAATTTCAGCATTTTTCCCTCCTTAAAATTTTCTCTCTTGTAGCCCAAAGACCTGCAGCAGGAGAATGTATGAAGTAGATCTTCTCTCCATCAGGCATTATATTCCATCCTTCCTTCATCTTTTCAGGATTGTATTTTTTTATCGCTTCAGAAAATTCCATATATTCATATCCAACTCCCTCTATCTCTTCCCTGCTCATTTTTCCAGGTGCATATATGATTTTGAAACGACCTTCAGAAGAACCATGAATTAAATGTGCTGTTGCATGCTGTAAATCCTGCATATCCTCATTTTTCTTAAATAACTCCATAATTTTTGATGTCCCTATATAGCCATATTTTCTTATAAAAGAATCAACTTCAGGTTGTTCCCCAAATCTTCTCAATCCAGGTGCTATAATCAGTAATTCTCCTCCATCTGCAATGGCCATTCTTGTCCTGTAAATTGCTTTATTTGCTACCCATGTGCTTTTGAATTCATCACCTGACATAAAAGTTACAAATTTTTCAACAGGCTTATCAAATACAGTCACATTTTCTTCTCTGCTGTGTTTTGCTGCCATAATGTAAGTATCAAGATCATCACCAACATATATTCCTGTTGTTACAAGCCTGTTTTCAGAATTCCTCTTTGTTACAATAAGAACATATACATCTGGCAGTTCTGAAAGGAACTCTTCTTCTGCTTTATTATAACAGGCACGGAGTGGTGTGATAATCTGCCCCAAATTATTTTCAATACCATAACAGGCAGCCATTAAATGGGATGCACAAATCGTCCTTTTCCCTCCAACACCGATAAAGTAATTTTTGTTGTGGTTTGAAAAGCCAAGAACTTCATGTGGCACAACCCATCCTATATTTACGATTAAATCATAATTATTCTCAACAACCATCTTATTTATTTCTATAGGAATTGGCCAGTCTGCTTTTCCCTCACTCACTTCCTTTACATAATCTGCACTTATTTCTCCCAGCAATTTATTACCTTTCCTCCAATCGTGAGCATGGAAACATTCAAGAGGGATAGACCCGAACATTTTCCTATTCTCCTGGTCTGTATGTGGAACATGCTGTCCCAATGTTGGAATTACATCAACATGGCAATTTTTGGGTAATAAATTATAAATCATTTCAGTGAGTTTCCCTGCACCTGAAGGGTAACGGGTAATGTCAGGAGGGAGTAAAAGGACTTTTTTAAAATTTTTTGTAATTCTATCCCTTGCCTCCTCAATCAATCTTTCCATTAACTCTTTCTTTTCCTCTTCACTTATTTCATCTTTTTTCTTATAAAACCACGGCATTTTAAAACTCCATTAAAATCTGTAATCCGGATGGATATAGGGTTTTAAAATCCTTTTCTCCCCTGCCATAGCCCATAAATAATAAATCTGATGTTTTGGAGCGACAGCGACTGGATGGTATCCTTTTGGAATTGTTACAAGTTCATTATTTCTCAAAAGGAAGAGAGTATCTTCCTCTTCATCAAAAATTCTGATAATCCCAAAACCAGTTTCTGGCATTATTTTGAAGAAATAGAGTTCTTCAAGTTTAACTTCTTCAGGGAAATTATCTCTGTCATGTTTATGTGGAGGATAACTTGACCAGTTTCCAGGGTCATTTATTGTTTCCCCAACTATTAATTTTTCCGCAGGAAAATCTTCTGGAATGATATCTGTTATATTCCTGTAGAATGTCTCCTCCCCTACCCTTCTGAATTTCATCTCATTTGGATTGATCAATTTTGGCTCTTTTCTGCTTTTCACCTTGCAACTTATAATGCATATTTCACTTTCTTCTTCAAATTTAAGTGTATATTCAGTTGAAGGAGGAAGATAAACTGCAAATGGAGGCTCTTCAAATACATTTTTTCTCTGTAAATTCCCAAGTATTTTATCTCCTATTAAAAACTGTAAATTCCCTTTCAGCAAGACAAAAACAGCCTCTTCATCTTCTGTTGAGCCTTTAAAATCTTTAAGTGTTCCTGAATTTATAATTGAGAAATTGAGATATGAAAGGTCTGAATTTTCAGGAGATATAATTCTCTGGTATCCTTCTTTTTCATGGACTTTGTAATGTTTTGCCATTTTTCTCCTCCATTTTTAAATTTAATAATACAATACTCCAATACAAATTTCAAAATATCATTCTTTATCCCATAAAATTTCCCTTTCTGCAGGCAAAAATCCAAAAATCTTTTCTATCTTCCTGGCAGGGAAACGGTTTATATCAGTCTTTATCTTTACATATTTCCCGTCTCTTTCAATCACCTCTCCAATATTTTCCAATGATACATTTTCATCCTTTATTTTATAAATAACACTTTTTACATCTTCATTAATTGATGGTTCTTTTAAATCTTTCCACTCACACTTTTTAACCTTCAATCCTTCTGGAAGTAAAAGATTTATTTCATTTATGAAATTTTCCAAATTTATCTTCTCTTTGAGATACAAATCAAATGCTTCATTTATTCCCTCCATATTGACAGGTAAAGAAGGCCCAAAACTGATTTTTGGATGTGGATGGTAACCTTCAGTAAATTTAAATGGTATTTCCATCCTTCTCAGAGCCCTTTCAAAAATCTTACATAAGTTTTTATGTGAAATAAATTTTGCTATTCCCTTTTTATCATAATAAACTCGCAACCTGTAAACTTCCATTATTTTATGTATATCTCCTCAATATTGTGGAATATCCCTCCATATACTGTTGGTTTTAAATTTCCAAATTTATTCCTTACACCATACATGACCATTGAATTTACAGTATAAATAAGCGGTAATTTTTCACAGACTATCTCCTGCCATCTATCATATATTTTTTTCCTTTTTTTTATGTCAAGTTCCCTTGCACCTTCCTCAAATAATCTGTCAATTTCCCTTTCCCATTCAGTAATATCCTTTTCATTTCCAAGGTTCCAGAGATGGAGTTGTCCTTTTGAATGCCATACATTTTTCCCACCATGTGGTTCTATCCCTCCTGTTAATCCAATTATCACAGCCTCCCAGTCTTTTGTGGCAGTCAATTTTGTTACAAGTGTGTTGAATTCCACAGGTAAAAGGTTTACTTTCATTCCAAGTTTTCTCAAATCATCCTGAATTATATTACCTATCTGTATCCTTTCAAAATTATTGCTGTTTGTGAGAATTGTAAATTCCACAAGGTTCCCATTTCTATCATATAATTTCCCATCTTTCCAGTAGAATCCACCCTTTTTTAAAAAATATTTTGCCTTTTCCAGATCATACTTATATTTTTTAATATTTGGATTGTAAAAAAGACCGTTTGATGGGTTTAAAGGACCATATTGGGGAAATCCAAAGCCTCCAAGAACATTATTTATCATACTTTTTTTATCCATTGAATATGCAACTGCTTTTCTAAAATTGAGATTTCTGAACCACATTATTTTGTATTTTGGAATAGGGGAGTTGAGATTCTGGTTAAATGCTAAAAATTCTGAACCAAGAGAAGGGCCGAGTTTATATATTTTGAAATTTCCTTTTTCCTCATAAGGTTTAAGTATCGAATAATCCTGTCCACTTATAGATATTGCATCAATTTCACCGATTTTAAATTTCAAAAGAGCCATGTTGTGGTCAGCCACTATGAGAAAGACTATTCTTTTAAGATAAGGGAGTCTATTACCTTTTCTATCCTTCTTCCAGTATATTGGATTTCTTTCCAGAATTATCCATTCACCGGGTCTGTATTCCTTCAATTTAAAAGGTCCTGTGCCTACAATATTTTTAACATTTTCATTAACTCCCCATGAACTTGTAAAAATACCTTTTTTAACCCTCTCTTCAAGTAAATGTTCTGGCAGGATTTCCTGACTTAATAACCTTATAAATGGAGCAAATTTTTCAGGAAGGGTGAACCTTACAGTATAATCATCAATTTTTTCAACCTTTATTTTCTTTCCATTTATGAGAAAAATATCCCTGCTGCTTGTTGGTATCTTTTCATTGTAAATTAATCTGTTAAAAGTGAAAACAACATCATCAGCGGTAAATTTTTCCCCATCCTGCCATTTTACATCCTTCCTTAAATAAAATGTCCATACTTTCCCACTTTCATCATGCTCCCATCTTTCTGCAAGGCATGGTTTAACTTTAAGAGTTACTCCATCAGTTTCAGTTAATCCCTCAAATATCAGACCTGTAATAGCTGTTGTGCTTGTTTCTTTTGCCATTATTGGATTGAAAGATTTAGGGTCAGAAGAGGTGGAAAGGACAAGAGTTCCACCATATTTCCCTTTTTTTTCACTTAAAATTTTATATTCCTGTTTTAAACAGGAGGAAAGAAAAATTAAAAGCAGAATAATAAAGTATTTAATTTTCATTTTCTGGTAAAAATTCTTCAAGGTCTTTCAGCATATCATCAATTTTCTGGTATCTGAAATTTCTATCAGGTTCTGTTGCTTTTATTATTATCTTTTTTAATTTCTCAGGAATATCCAGATGCTCACAGAGAACTCTTTGTTTTCCCATTTTCTTCCTCTGTGAAGGTATATCAATCCTTGCAAAATAATCTTCATCATCCCTTCCAGAGATTGAAAGTTTTGCACATATCACTTCATCAATGGTTACTCCAAAACTGTATATATCTGATCTATAGTCTGCATCTCCTTCTGCCTGTTCCGGAGGGATATAGGAAATTGCACTGAACTTTGTGATTGTTCCTCCTTTTGGAAATATATCTTTTCCAAACTTTCTTGATGGTAGTTTTGCTATTCCAAAATCAGTAATTTTTACAACTTTGTAATCATTGGAAACAAGAATATTATCTGGCTTTACATCTTTGTGTACTATTTTATTCTGGTGGATGTAAGATAGTCCTTTCCCTGCTTCATAACAGATTTTTATAAGGAAAGGGAGTTGAAATTTTTCTCTCTCATAAATAATCTCTTTAAGATTTTTACCATCAACAAATTCCATTATCATTGCATAGTAATTATCAATTTTCCCGAAATTGAATACCTTAACAACATTTGGATGGTTTAAACTCATCGCAATTTCTGCCTCCCTTTCAAATTGTTTTATAAGTTTTGCCCTTTCCCTTCTTGACCCTGTAAGTCTTAATATCTTGATTGCGACCACTTTTCCATATGTTGGTTTTGCAAATACTGAATAGGCACGGTAAACTTTTGTATAAATCCCTCCACCAACTACTTTTTCAAAAACATATTCTCCAAATGGTTTAACTCTCATTTTAAAACCTTATTATCTCTATATCATCAGCACTTTCAATCTTTTTTTCAAGGTCTAAAATTGCTATTTTCCTTTCAGTTCCATAACTTGAAGATGTGAAGATTGTAAGGCACCTTTTATCAAACATTTTTTCTGGAGCATACGGGTCATGTGCCCTTATAAGAACATTCCTTCTCAATCTTTTCATTATTTTTTCAAAATATTTTTTCCCAAATCTTGGTCTTCCAAGGAAATTGCCGAGAAAATCTCCATCAGCTTCTTTAAAATCACCCCATACAATTCTAAACCAGTTTTCATCACCTGTCTTTATTTCTTCAATCTCTTTAAAACTCTTCACATCAGGAAGTGCTCCATGCAGAGCAATAAAACCTCTTCCACAGACAACAAGTGGGAATTCCAGAAATTTCTTTTTATAATAATCAAATTCCTCTCCGTTCAAACTCTCCCAGAATTCTGCTGGAGAGCAGTTTACCACAGGAAACATTTCATGGTTGCCTGCAAGAAGAATCAAATTTTCATTTTTTTCTTTTAATTCAAGTAAATAATCAATATTCTCTTTTGAAAAAGGCCCTCTATCCACATAATCCCCAAGGAAGATTACATAAAAATTATCTTTCAGAAAATTCTTTATTACAACTTTTGTTGCCTGTAAATCTCCATGTGTATCACCAACAAATACTGCTTTTCCCTTCCTTGGCAATTTTACAAGTTTTGGCATTTTATTTTGTTCTGGAAGGAGGGATATTTGGTATTGTCTTTGATGGTTTTTTAATCACTTCTTTAAGAATGCTTTTCCTTGTAAGTTTTCCAGGCAAGATAGCAAGAAGAATGCTTGTAACCATAAATGTTACTGCAAGTATAGCTGTTATTCTGTTGAGAACAGTCGGAGTCTCTGCGCCAAATACAGTTTCCATCCCCCCTCCTCCAAAAATATTTGAAAGCGAAGAACCTTTCCCTGATTGGAGAAGGACAATTCCAATCAGTAAAATACAGATAATAACATGGAATGCAAGTAAGAGACCATACATTTTATTCTCCCTTATAATCTATAATTCTCAAAAATGAATCAACATTTAAACTTGCCCCTCCAACAAGAACCCCATCAATATCCTTTTCTTTCATCAAAGAATCTATATTTTCAGGTTTTACACTGCCTCCATAAAGTATTATTAAATTTTTGGCAACATCCTGTAAATATTTGTTTGAAATCCATTCTCTTATAAAAACATGGACTTCTTCTGCCTGCTGTGGTGTTGCATTTTTACCTGTTCCAATAGCCCATACAGGTTCATATGCTATTACAACATTTTCTATCTCCTTCACATCTTTGAGACAATTTTCAAGTTGATTCCTTACAACTTCAAAAGTTTTTCCTTCCTCTCTTTCTTCCAGTTTTTCTCCAACACACAAAATTGGTTTCATTCCATATTCAATTACTTTTTTCAATTTCTTATTTATCAGTTCATCAGTTTCTCCAAAAATATTCCTTCTTTCAGAATGCCCAACTATTACATATTCAACCCCTATCTCTTTTAACATTTCTGGAGATATTTCTCCTGTAAAGGCACCTTTATCTTCACAGTAAACATTCTGCGCACCAAGTTTTATTTTCTTATCTTTTTGAAGAATTTTTGATAGAGGGAAAAGGGAAGTGAAAGGTGGACATATCAGTATATCTCTATCATCATAATCTTTATCCTTAAGTTTTTCAATAAGATTTTCAACAAACTCAATAGACTCGCCTGGAGTCTTATTCATCTTCCAGTTTCCCGCAATCAAATTTTTCTTCATTTTTTCAAAATCTCAATTCCAGGTAAAGAACCTTTCTGGAGGAATTCAAGAGATGCTCCTCCTCCAGTGCAGATATGTGAAATTTTATCTGCCACACCTGCTTTATTGACTGCTGCTATTGAATCCCCTCCACCTACAACTGAAAATGCATCTGAATTTGCAATTGCCTTGGCTATTTCAATTGTCCCTTTAGCAAATGGCTCAATTTCAAATATTCCAAGAGGCCCATTCCAGAAAATTGTCTTTGCCCTCTTTATGCAATCCACATATTCTTCTATTGCCTGAGGCCCTATATCAACTCCTTTCCATCCTGGTGGAACAGTCCCCCTTTCTGTCGGGAAATAATGGGCATCTTCAGATATTTTATCTGCTATAATATGGTCCAATGGAGTGTGGAATTCAAGATGCCTTTTATTTATTTCTTTTATTATCTCTTTTGCTGCAGGGATTGCTTCCTCTTCTACCTTTGAATCTCCAACTTCCCAGTTTTTGGCTTTTATAAATGTATATCCCATCACTCCACCTGTAATAATTGTATCCACTTTATCAAGAAGGTTTTTGATTATCCCTATTTTATCAAGCACTTTTGCTCCACCAAGGATAAGAAGGAATGGCCTTTCAGGATTTGTAAGGAGTTTTGATAAAGCCTCAATTTCTTTTTTAATAAGTAATCCTGCTGCCACATCTTTTATAAATTTCGGTATTCCAACAATTGAAGCATGTTTTCTGTGGCATGTTGCAAAGGCATCATTAACATAACAGTCTGCAAGAGATGCAAGTTCCTTTGCAAAATTTTCATCTCCTTCCTCTTCCTCTTTATGGAAACGTAAATTTTCAAGCAAAAGAATCTCTCCTGGTTTCAATTCTGAAGCCATTTTTTTAACCTTTTCACCAACACAATCTTCAACAAATTTAACTTCCTTATTGAGAAGTTCTGAAAGCCTTTTTGCAACAGGTTTAAGGCTCATCTCAGGAACAACTTTCCCTTTTGGTCTTCCAAGATGTGATGCAAGTATCAGTGAAGCATTTTGGGAAAGCAATTTTTCAATAGTCGGGATTGTTGCTTTTATCCTTGTATCATCAGTAATTTCTCCATCTTTTATTGGGACATTAAAATCAACTCTCATAAATACCTTTTTATTTGAATAATCCTTTTCTTCTATAGTGTAAATTTCCATTTTCCCCTCCTTTTTAAATATTCCCTTTTTCCACCATATATTTCAGAAGATCAACAACTCTACAACTGTAAGCCCATTCATTATCATACCATCCAAGAACCTTTACCATATTCTTCTCTATGATATAGGTTGAAAGTGCATCAAAGATGCATGAATGCGGATTTTTAACAAAATCTCTTGAAACGAGGGGTTCTTCGCAATATTCAACGATACCTTTAAGGTCTGTTTCGGCTGCTTTTTTGAAAGCATTATTTACATCTTCTTCTGAAACATCCTTTTCAACCTCAACAACAAGGTCAACCAGTGAAACTGTAGATGTTGGGACTCTTATTGCTATTCCATGCATTTTCCCATTAAGTTTTGGAATAACTTTTCCAATTGCTTTTGCTGCTCCTGTAGTTGTTGGAATTATACATAATGCTGCAGCTCTTGCCCTTCTTAAATCCTTATGAGGAAGGTCAAGTATTCTCTGGTCATTTGTATATGAATGTACTGTTGTCATAAGTCCTCTTTTAACACCAAAATTATCATCAAGAATCTTTACCATCGGTGCAAGACAATTTGTTGTACATGATGCATTTGAAATTATTTTATGGTTTACAGGGTCATACATTTCTTCATTAACTCCAAGAACCACTGTTACATCTTCTCCTTTTGCTGGTGCAGTAATTACAACTTTTTTAGCTCCTGCATCAAGGTGTGCTTTTGCCTTTTCTGCTTCTCTGAAAATTCCTGTGGATTCCACAACTATATCCACACCAAGTTCTTTCCATGGAAGATTTGCCGGGTCTTTTTCACAGAAGACTTTATATTCCTTTCCATCTATTTCAATTGAATCTTCCTTTGCCTTTACTTCAAGGTCAAGTATTCCGTAATTTGAATCATATTTAAAAAGATGCGCAAGAGTCTTTGCATCAGTTATATCATTGAAAGCAACTATTTCAAATTCTGAATATTTTTTCTCCAGAAAAGCCCTCATTACAAGCCTTCCAATCCTTCCAAATCCATTAATTCCAACTTTCACCATTTTTCCCTCCTTTTTAGTGAATTATACTTTAAAAGAAAAGCAAGTCAAATTTTCTATATAATTAAGAAGAGGCTACTGTAAGTATAATTACCTTTTTTGCACCATTCTTCTTTAAAACTCTCTTTGCTTCCTCTGTAGTTGCTCCAGTCGTTTTAACATCATCAACAAGAAGTATATTTTTCCCTTTAATAAGCCTTTGTTTTTTCACTTTAAAACTCCCCTTTACATTTTCCTTCCTTTCAGATTCAGAAAGTTGTGTCTGGGAGACAGTATTTTTGATTTTCACAAGATTTCCCAGCATTACAGGTTTTTTAAGGAATTTACCAAGATATACTGAAATAATTGCAGATTGATTGAATCCCCTTGAAAATTCTTTTTTCCAGTGTAATGGAATGGGAATTATAAGGTCAAAATCAGGAAAATCATTTCTTTTTATGAATTCACAGAGCAATTTCCCAAAATTTTTCCCATAAGATTTTTTCCCAAGGTATTTGAAATCACAGATTGCCTTCTTTATTGGGCCTTCATACTTTGCAAAAGACCAGTTATTATTCTTTCCACAATTTTCTATAAATATTATCCTTCTCCAGCAATCCTCACAGAATCCATAAAATTCTGGCCTACTTTCTGAATCACACCCCATACATTTTTCATGGAATATTGAGTTAAAAAAACTTAATATTTTTTTCTTCATGGACTAAAATATTAGAGATGAAAATAAAAAGTTCTTACATTCTTAAAGAATACAGTATAAATTTTTTATTTGCACTTTTCATTTTCATTTTTATATTCTCTCTTGAAGGTCTGTTCAGAATAGTTGAGTTGCTCATCCAGGGTTCCCTCTCTTTTATTTCCATTTTAAAATTATTTTCCATTTCAATAATTGTGATGTTACCCTACATTATTCCTCTTGTTTTTCTTTATTCTTCAATGTCTTTATTTACAAGATTATCATCTGATAGAGAGATAACAATTTTTTCAATTTCAGGGATAAATCCCTTTTCCCTTTTTAAAATAATTCTTCTTATCTCTCTTTCTGGATGCCTTCTCCTTTATTATTTTAACTTTTATCTTTCCCCAAAATCAAAGTTTGAGAGAAGGAATTTAATATACAATTTAAAATTCAAAAATCCACTTAATCTTTTGAAAGAAGGTGTTGTTTTGAAAGATATACCTGGAGCGACAATTTATATAAGAAAAATTGAAAAAAATCTCCTCAAAGATATTGCAATAACATATTCTTCAGATGATGGAATGGTGAACTTTATAAAGGCAAAAGAAGGAAAGGCAAAATACAGCTGGAGAAAGAATTGCATCTTCTTTTTCTTGAAAGATGGCCACCTTATCACCTATATTCCCGGAGAGGTAAAAAATCTTGTAAAATTGGAATTCAAAACTTACAGATTTTCTTTACCACTATCAGAAAATTATAAAGTCAGAAATTTGAAGAAGAAAATCACAGAAAAAACACTTCCTGAACTTAAATCATCGGGTATGGAGTTTGATGAAATTGTTGAAATAAATAAGAGAAGTCTCTTCGCCTCGCTTCCTTTTCTTTTTTCTCTCTTCGGCTTTGTAATCGGTGTAAAAATTAAACAGAAAGGTAAAATTTTGCATATTGGATTGGGAGCAATAATAAGTATTTTTTTCTATGAAATGCTGACTGTTGGTGAGATACTTGCTGTGAAAACAAAATTTGGTGGATTTATATGGTTCCCATTTTTTGTGTTTCTTATCATAACCTGGATTTTTTGGAAATGGAGATAAAGGATAGATATCTGATTTTTAATTTTTTGAAAATATATTTGATAACAAGTTTTGGATTTCTTCTCATTTTTTTGATAATCCAGATAATAGACAATCTGATGAATTTTTTAAGACATGGCCAGCAATTTAATTTCCAACTTTATATTTTCCAGTTGCCAAAGATTTTTGTTCAAATCTCTCCAATTATCACACTCCTTACAGTTCTCTTTTTACTTTCAGAAATGTTAAAATACAGAGAAATAAAGATATTTGAAATAACAGGGATTTCACCATTCAGAATTTATAAAAATCTTCTTCTACTCTGTTTCTTCTTAAGTCTGTTAATATTTTATATAAACTCTGAATTTGTCCCTCTTTCCCTTTCCAGAACAGGTGAAGTATCTGTTCTGAAGAAAGTCAATTTTTCTTCGCCTGAATTGACTTTTTACAGTGAAAAGGTGGTTCTCCCTGATTATTTTGAAGATATATATTTATCTCAGAAGATTGAAAATGAAGGCTTGATTATAGTAAAAGCAAAGAAAGCAAAGTATTCCGGGAACATATTGAGATTTTTTAATGGAAAATACTGGATTTTTGATAAAAATGGATTGATAATTGAGGAAAAATCTTTCTCAAGTTTCGGTCTGGAAAGTCTCATTTCTCCTGATATTGTTGTAAAATCTTTAAAACCAGCAGAATATCTCACTTTGTGGGAATTAAAAAGAATAATATCAAAATTGCAAAAAATAGGGATATTGCCAATTTCACTTAAAGCAAACTTCCATGATAGAATTGCATATCCTTTTTTAAATTTCTTTATCATTCTTGTCACTCTCCACCTTTTCGTTTTGAAAAATAAATTGACAAGATTTTTTGTGATAAGTTTTTCTTTCCTGCTTTCATTTTCCTGTTATCTTATATACTCAGCAGGACTGGCTCTTACAAGAGAAGGCAAAATTCCTGTATGGGCAGGTGTGTGGCTTGTCCATATTTTTATATTTTTAAGTTTGATAATTCTTTTTGTAAGATTGAAAATTATGAAAAAATTTTGTATAATTTAGAGCCGTGAACAGAAAAGATTTCCTTATTGAAATTGGCTGTGAAGACCTTCCTGAGTGGGTGGAATCATGGATTGAGAAGGAATTTTTGCCTGCTTTTGTTAAATCCCTTGAGGAGAAAAAACTCTCTTACAGTGAAGTTAAGTATTTTTTTACTCCAAGAAGAATAATTATTTATGTGATAAACTTACAGGACAGACAACCGGATAAAACAGTGGAAATTTTCGGACCTCCAGTTTCTGTTGGAATTGATAAAGATGGTAAATTCACCCAGGCAGCGATAAAGTTTGCAAATGCTCATGGTTTCCAGGTTGATAAATTAAAAATAAAAGAGAGAAAAGGCGAAAAAGTTTTATGTGTTATTAAAAAGGAAAAGGGGCTTCCTGCAGAGAAAGTTCTACCTGAAATTTTCAAAGATATTTTTAAAAAAATTGAAATTCCAAGAGGAATGGTCTGGGATGAGAGTAAATTTAAATTTATAAGACCTGTAAGATGGTTGCTTTCTCTTTTTGATGGTAAGGTTGTCAGAATTGAAATTGGGAATGTGAAGAGTAAAAGGATAAGTTTTGGACATAGAGTTTTAAAACCAGAAAGTTTCAGTGTTTCTGATATAAAAGATTACTTTGATAAAGTAACGAAGAATTTTGTAATTTTTGACCATAATGTCAGAAGGGAATTTTTAAAAAAACTCATTGAGAAGGAACTGCCTTCAGATACTTTTATCAATGATGAGGATATTTCCAGAATCTCAAGATTGGTTGAATATCCTGTTGTGACGAAAGGGAAAATTCCTGAAAAATATATGGAATTGCCTTATGAAGTTGTAAAGGTCGTTATTGAAAAACTCAAAGGTATACCGATTTACTTAAAGAATGGAAAAGGTATATATCCTGAATTTTTCCTTGTATTTGATGGTGCAGGAAATGAGGAAATAAAGAGAAATTATGAGAGTGTTTTGGCAAGTAAACTTGAAGATGCATCATTTTTCCTCTCTGAAGATTTGAAAAAACCGTTTTCTCAATATTCTGAAGACTTGAAAAAAATATCTTATCTCCTTAAATGGGGAACGCTTTATGACAGGGTTTCAAGACTCAGAAAGATATGCAGTTTTCTCTGTGATATTTTAAATTTACCATGTGAAAGGATTTTAACTGCGGTAAATATATCAAAAAATGACCTTGCAACAGGTATGGTTTCAGAATTTCCAGAATTGCAGGGAGTGATTGGAAGAATTTATGCTGAGAAGGAAGGATATGACAGAGTAATTGCAAGGAGTATTGAGGAGCAGTATTCCCCAAAATTTTATGGAGATAAAATTCCTGAAAGTATTGAAGGCTGTATTCTTTCCCTTACAGACAGGATTGAAATGCTTGCAGGATTTTTCTTAGAAGGTGTTGAAATTTCAGGTTCAGGAGACCCATTCGGTCTGAAAAGGATTACAAATGGATTTATCCAGATAATCTGGGAGAAAAAGTTAAAAATTCCTCTTGAAGAACTTGTGAATGAAACTGTAAAGACTTTTCCCTGCGAGTTCAGGAAAGATGTTGGAGAGAAAATTTTAAATTTTATATACCAGAGAGTGGAAAATTTACTTGCTGGAGAAGGGATTTCGCCAGGATTTATAAAAAGTGTGATGTCAAGAGAAAAAGATATTGTTGAGATAAGAGAAAAAGTATATACACTTAGGGAATTTTTGAAAAATGTTTCTTCAGATGTTCTCACACCTTTTATAAGGATTTCCAATATTCTCAAACAGGCCGAGAAATTATCAATTGATATACCTGAATTTTCTCCTTCTCTTTTAGTTGAGGAATCTGAAAAAAAATTGTATAAATTTTATAAGGAGAAGGAAAATCTGATGAAGGAGATTTATGAAAGAAAGGATTATATTTCATTTCTCAAAACCATGCTTGAGTGGAAGGAACCGGTAGATAGACTTTTTGATGATGTTCTTGTTATGTGTGATGATGAGAAATTGAGAGGAAATAGACTTTCACTTTTGAAAAAAATAAACGAAATTTTCCTTCTTTTTGCAGATTTTTCTTATATAAGAAAGGAGGAGATAAATGTTTAAAGTAGATCCTGAAATTTTTAAAATTTTGAAAAAAGAGATAGAAAGGGAAAAGAAGACAATAAATTTAATTCCATCTGAGAATTTTGTAAGTAAGGCTGTCCTTAAAATAGTCGGTTCAGTATTTACAAACAAATATGCTGAAGGATATCCAGGAAAAAGATATTATGGTGGATGCGAATATGTTGATATGGTTGAGGAGATAGCGAGAGAAAGGGCTTGTAAACTTTTTAATGCAGAGCATGCAAATGTTCAGCCCCATTCAGGTTCTCAGGCAAATATGGCAGTCTATTTCTCAACACTTAAACCCGGAGATAAAATCCTTTCCATGAATCTCACTTCAGGAGGCCACCTCACTCATGGAGCTCCTGTTAACTTTTCAGGGATGCTTTACAATGTAGTATTTTACAATGTGAATAGAGAAACTGAGATGATTGATTATGAAGAAGTAAGGGAAATTGCACATAAAGAGAGACCGAAAATGATAGTATGTGGAAGCAGTGCTTATTCAAGAATTATAGACTTTTCAAAATTCCATCAAATTGCAAAGGAAGTGAATGCATATCTGTGTGCAGATATTGCCCATATTGCAGGACTTGTAATAGCAAATTTACATCCCTCTCCTGTTGGCCATGCTGATTTTGTAACTTCAACAACTCATAAAACTTTAAGGGGACCGCGTGGTGGACTTATTCTCTGTAAGAAAGAATTCAGTAAGAAGATTGATAGCACAATATTTCCAGGAATCCAGGGTGGACCACTTGTCCATGTTATTGCTGGGAAAGCAGTTGCATTTAAGGAAGCCATGAAGAGTTCTTTTATAGAATATCAAAAACAGATAATAAAAAATTCAAAGAAATTGTGTAAGGAGTTGTCTGACAGAGGATACAGAATTGTAAGTGGCGGAACGGATAACCATCTTATGCTTATTGACCTTACAGAAAAAAAATTAACAGGCCTTGAAGCACAGGAAGCCCTCCAGAAAGTCGGTATAATAGTGAATAAAAATTCAATTCCATTTGATACAAAGCCTCCTTCAATTACAAGCGGGATAAGACTTGGCACACCTGCTGTTACCACAAGAGGCATGAAGGAAAAAGAAATGGAGATTATAGCCGAATGGATAGATATAGCCCTTTCCAATACTGGAAATGAGAAAATATTGAAAGAACTTTCTAAAAAAGTAAGGAGATTTGCAATTGAATTCCCCATCTATCCAGAAGATTGAAAGACCTGACTGGGATAGATATTTTATGGAGATTGCCGAACTTGTAAGCAAGCGTTCCACATGTTTGAGAAGGAAAGTTGGGGCTGTTATTGTAAAAGATAAGAGAATTCTTGCAACAGGTTATAATGGTGCTCCCACAGGACTTCCTCACTGTGATGAGGTTGGATGTATAAGAGAAAAATTGAAAATTCCATCAGGTGAAAGGCATGAACTGTGCAGAGGATTACATGCAGAACAGAATGCCATTATACAGGCAGCATACCATGGTGTTTCAATAAAAGACAGTGTAATGTATGTTACCTGCCATCCATGCAGTGTATGTGTGAAGATGATAATAAATGCAGGGATTAAGGAAGTTGTTATAAAAGAAGGATATCCTGATAAACTTGCCTCTCAACTTTTAAAAGAAAGCAAAATAAAGATAAGATATTTAAAGTGATTCCTGTTTCTGTGATGGCCTTTTTACTTTTCCTGATTTAAGGCATTGAGTGCACACATACATCCTTTTTCTTTTCCCATCAATTTCAACAAGTAACTTCTGAATATTCGGCTTCCACACCCTTCTTGTTTTTCTGTGAGAATGGCTGATTTTGTTTCCTGCATGCGGTCTTTTCCCGCAGATTTCACATACTCTTCCCATTCTATCCTCCAGGTTTTTCTCCAAGAAGTTTCAAGGTTCTATTAGCATACCTATTTTTCGGGTCTATTGTCAAGACCCTTTTCAGATATTGTTTTGCTTTATCTATTCTGTGATAAAAGATAATGTAAATTGAAGCCATACTGCATAAAACATCCTTATCATAAGGATTGAACCACTCAGCCCACCTGTAATAATAAATGGCTTTCTTATAATCGCCAAGTGCCAGGTAAACTGTCCCGAGATTTGCATCTGTTTTTGCAAAGTGTGGGAATAGGTATTTGTTGATATAAATATAAATCTTTAAAGCCTTTCTGAACTCATTCAATTCTCCATAGACATATGCAAGTTTATAATGCAGTACATAATTGAATGGATTAATTTTGCATCCCATTTTATAAAACTTTTCAGCCTCCCTGAAATATCTGGATGCTTCCTCCATATACTCTTTAGATTCTTTGATCCTTCCTTTTTTTCTCAAAATTAAAGACGCTTTTTTCATTTCTTTCCCGATATTTTTTGCAATTATTCCTTTTTTAAGATAGATTTCTGGAAGGATTCTGTAAAATGAGGTGAAAACAACCATTATAAATGAGACAATGGAGATTGTGAGCCATAAAAGTTTTGAATGTGAGGATATATATTTCTTTTTTGAAAAATTTCCACCTGCTATTCCAAGTAGAAACCAGAAAAACATGGATGTTGATGGATTCCTTAAATTTGTGGAGAAAATATTATCACTTAAGACAGCAACTATTCCACATATAATTCCAGGACAGAGGGAGAAAAGGAAGCTTTTCTGTTTTTCCTTAAAATTTTTTGATTGATAAAGGATTGAAAAAATGAATACCAGAAAGAGAATAAGCCCTATAATCCCTGTCTCTGCCCAGATTTCCAGATATTCACAATGTGCATGGTCTGTAACAGGGGTTGATTCTGGTTTTAAAAAATATTCTCTTACCCTGTAATATGGATAAAAAAATATAAAATTTCCAAATCCCCATCCAGTAATAATTCTGGAAGAGATAAGTCCCCAGGT
>QNCF01000009.1 GCA_003644395.1 Candidatus Omnitrophota bacterium | reverse complement strand
CTTTCCTGCCGATTTTCTCAGAGCCAGAAATTCCTGTTTCTAAATCCGTGCTTGCTTTTGTGAATGGGGTGATTGTCCTTGTTCTATATGGTGGTTTGGGTTTTATCGGATTAAAACTTTCACAAAAACTTGGCTTTGCTGATATATGGGATTTGGAAGTTTCCATTAAACAGAGATTTTTAATCCCTGCGCTTATTGGAATATGTATAGGTGGATTTTTCATCTTTGCTGATACCATTTTAAGCAGATTCCATACTTTAGGGCCACTTCCTCATCCGCCATTTCCCACTTCAATTGTTGTTTCAGCTATTGCTGGTATTGGAGAAGAAACAATATTCCGTCTGTTTTTCATCTCATTCTGGGTATGGCTTATATCTTATGTAATTTTTAAAGGGAGATGGAAAGAGCAGATTTTCTGGATTGTGACAGTTTTTTCTGCCCTTGCTTTTTCTTTTGGGCATATTCCTTCTGTAATGCTTCTTTTTGGTTTTAAAAATATTAAACAAATTCCACCTGCTCTTATAAGTGAAATTCTCCTTCTCAATGGAATACTTTCACTTTTTACTGCCTGTTATTTCAGGAAATCTGGATTTATTGCCCCTGTTTTCATACATTTCTGGACAGATATAGTGTGGCATGTTATCTGGGGTATTTTTGGATAGGGGATTGTTATGAAAAGTAAAATTCTGGTTTTCTTTATTTTCTTTGGAATTTTTGTTCTTGGTGAAAAACAAAAAAAGGTTTACAGAAATGTAGATTATGGGTATGGAGTTAAGTATCCTTCAATTGCTACAGGGAAAGAGACTCCAAATGGTATCAGGATTAAAAACATTCCATCAGTTACGAAAGATAGGAATCTAAAGGAAAAATCTTTAAACATCTATCTTTCAGAGAACATTTCTGAAGACAGTTGTTTAAAATTGGATTCAGAAGCAGTAGAAAGCATTATTACAGTTATCAATAACAGGAAAGTCCTTATACAGAGATGGCCTGTCATTTCTTCTGGAGGACATTATTGGACAATGATAAAAGCAAAGACAAGTTTAAGGAAAAATCAATGTCTTACTTTTGAACTGATATTTAAATACTCAAGTTATCCAAAACATTTACCTTCTGCTAAAAACCAGGGGGAAACAAAAATCCTCTATCAAATAATCTCTACATTATTCACATTTAAACCAGAGGAAAGATTTTTAAATGTTCTTTTTCCTAATGGAAATGAGAGACTTTTATCTGGAAAAAGATATGTTATAAGGTGGGAGGCAAAAAATGTTAAAAAAGTTGATATTTTGCTGGTGGAACGGAAAGGAAAGGAGAGAATATATGCTACAGAAAGATTGATTGTAAATGATTTTATAACTGCCGGCAACAATAAATACACATGGAAAATCCCTCAAGATATTCCTCCTTCAAAATATGCTTTATTAATTTTGAGTGATGATGGAAAAAGACCTGTAAAAGATTTTAGTGATGGTTATTTCACAATTATTTCAAATACACTTTCTATCAAGGAAAAAGAAAAGATGCTGAGTGAAATGTTTAATGGAAAATTTGTTATAAAAGGTAATGAGATTGTCTCTCCTTCCCTTGAACCTTATCTACATCTTTATCTTGAAAGAATTGTTGAGGGTTCCTTTACCACTCCTTATGAAAAAGAGTATCTTTTTATTGTCAGACTTTCCGGAGTCCCCCATGCAGGAGGGCTTTCACATGCATTTTTGGGTGTCTTTGATAAAAATAAAAACCTTTCTTCTCCATCCATTGATATAAATTCAATCCATGATTTTTCATCCCAAGCCCATTTTGGAGGAGATTATGTTGATTTTGGTTTTTTCTCCTGCAAAGGTATTACCTATATACTTGTAATATCAGGAAGATGTCCAGCTGGTGGAGTATGCTGTGATAATCTTGCTTCCTTACTCAGAGTTGAGAATGGTAAATTTAAGGTCTGTCAGGATGTATTTCGGAAAATTCTGGATATGAGAGGAGTTTTACCAAAATTCAGAATAAAAATAAAAAAGGATAAAATTCTGGTTTATGATTGGAAAAGAGCAGGTTCTGATTTGAAACTGGTTTATTCCGGCAGACTTTACTGGGATTGCAAAAATTGTAAGTTTGTGGGAAAACTTAGATGAGAATTTGACCGGATAGATTGCGAAAAGATAAAATTCAAAAAGGAAATGAGAAGAAAATTTTTGTTCATTCCTTTAATAATTTGTTTTGCAGGGCTTGTATGGTTTATCCACAATTATAAATCTGAGAAAGACCCATACAGACAGTTTTTCACAGGGCATATCTGTGATTGCTGGAGGAAAGTCCATATCCCGATGGTTAAGGATTCTCTTCCTTTCGGAGGTGTTCTTCCAAGAGCAAATTTTGTTGATAAGGATTTGGTATATGTAATTGATATAACAGATATGCCTGTTGAAATGAAATTCCTTGCACGCACATTTGTTGGATTGGCAAATAGAAGCAGAGCTCCTAAATTTATCATCGCTGACAGGAAAGACCCCTGGTATAAATATATGATTTCAAGAATCAAAAATAAAAAATGGTATGATGAAACAGATCTATTTTCTCTCATAAAGGAATATGCTGAAAAGAAAGTGATAAAGGGTGCAATTCTTTATGACCCAGATCTCTGGAATCCTGCAAAAAGAGTATCACAGCCAAGAGATATTCTGAATGTTGTAAGGACTTTATGCGGGATTGAAAATGCAGTTGCAGTTACTCCAGGTATTAATAATAAATTAAAACTTCCGGTAATTGTGGATACTGTAAGGAAGAGAGGATGGAGAGGGAGTGCAACCATGTCATATCCAGTCTACCAGTGGGCATTCAACAATTTATGGAGAAGATGCTACCACCATGTAATTGCCTATATTCCTCCACTGGGTATTGATAATGAGGGGAGTGGTTTAACAGATTATATTGTTCAATTTAAGTTATTCTGCTTTTATCTTCCAGATGAGGATAAAAGGACTGAGAAATTGTTTGAATATATTTTCAGCAAGGTCCCTGTGAATACTGCAGTTATAGGGCATTTGACATTGAGGGAAGGATGGGAAGGGAAGATTGATAGGATAAGGATTATCAGAATAATGAGTAAGTTTGGCAAATTTTTCATAGAGGGTAGCCGTCTTTCAAATATAAGTTATTATAGCGGGATTAGAGGAAGAGAAAGGGATAAATTTTCTCACAAAAAAATAAGGTTTGGCAGGCTGAATCCAGATAAGATTTATATCACTTTCTGCCTTACAACAGAAAACAGTGCGGATTACTGTATTATAGAAAGGTTGAAGCACTGGAAAAGTCCTTACAGAGGGAAAGTTCCTGTGGGGTGGGCATTTCCAGTCTTACTTTCTGATTTATGCCCGATGGTTCTGAAATATTACTATGATACTGCCACTCCAAATGACTATTTTATCGCTGATACTTCAGGTATCGGTTATATATATCCTGATATCTATGGAAAGATTTACACAAATCAGGATGAGGTATGGAAGGAATATCTTGGGATGACAAATGATTATATGCATTTTGCAGATATTAAATTTCTGTGGTGTATTGGAAATAATGAGGTGAGTGAAAGGAGGTTTATCAGTGGCCTCCCTGATTTAAAAGCATTATTTTACGGTATGGATGGTGCAAGCAGATATCTCACAACTTCCTTTTATTCAGTTGATAATAAACCTGTTTTCCATGCCTATTTTCCAGTGAAGGGAAAGATAGATTTTGAAAAGATTAAATCCAAACTTCCTGCTACCGGGCCAGCATTTGTATTTATAGGGATAGATGAAAGGCAGTATACAGGTCAGGATATTTTAAGTAAACTGTATAGATTTGCAAAGTTTCTTCCAAAAAAATATTCAGTTGTAAGACCTGATGAGTTTTTTTATCTTTATGAAAAAGCAAAAAGCAAAGGGATAATAAGGAAAAGATTTCCGGAGATTAAATATGGAGTTAAGAAAGAGATAGTTGTAAGGAGGGTTACAAGGAGTATAAATATTGATGGGAATCTCTCTGAATGGTCAGATGTAAAGCCTATTTTGCTTAATAAAAGAGAACAGATAAAATGGGGGAAAGACAGATGGGGCGGGACTTCAGATTTATCAGGGATGGTGTGGATTTTGAGAGATGATAAATACCTTTATGTAGGGATTAAGGTGATGGACCAGAAGATAAGTATAAACAGAAAAAATCCGCTCTATGGCGATTGTGTTGAGATTTATGTTGATACACGTAAGGGAAGATTCAGAGAACCCTCCCCTTCTGAAGGATTTTACAGGTATATTCTTTTACCAGGAATGAGAGGTGGTGGAGACCGTTATCTCTTTATGGTATATCCAACATTTGATGTTGGTCTTGTAACGAGAGGATGGGGAGGTGTTGGAGGGAAAGTTTATTCTAAAATTATAAAAGGAGGTTATACAATAGAAGCAAGAATACCTCTTCTGAACTTCCAGGGCTATCCTTACACAAAACCCCTCGGAAAAGAGTTATTCTTTGATATATCTATAAATGATAAGGACGAGGTTATAAAATCAAAGATATTCTGGGAGGGGAGTATTTTTGAAAGTCCCGGTATTTTGCTTGGAAAAATTATACTCCAATGAAGGATGTTATAAATATCCAGAAAAAGTTATCAATCTCAGTAGAAGAGGCAATGGAGAAACTCAAATCTTTGCCGAATAGACCATCAGAAATGGCTTATTTTGATTATCTTGCCAGGAATTTGACAGATAAAGAGTTTATTGAGGAAAGCAGAAAGGAAGGGAAGAAAATTATCGGCACTTTTTGTGTATTTGTTCCTGAAGAGTTTATTTATGCAGCCGGAGCAATTCCTTTAAGGCTGTGTGCAGGTATCTTTGATACTGTTGCTCCTGTTGAGGAATTCCTTCCAAGGGATGCCTGCCCTGTAATCAAATCTTCACTTGGACTTATCCATCTTAAACTGCTGCCACAATATGAATTTCTGGATCTGGTTGTGATACCAACAACATGTGACTGGAAGATGAAGTATGGAGAGATAATCAACAGTTACTTCCCTGTATGGGTTTTAAATCTCCCGCACCAGAAGGAGATACCGTCTGCTAAGAGATTCTGGAAGGATGAACTTAAAACATTCATATCAAAACTCCAATCCATCACAGGGAAAAGGATTAATCGGAGAAGTTTGAGAGATTCAATAAGACTTCTCAACAGAGCCCAGGCTGTTTTCAGAAAATTATATAAATTAAGGCAGAGGAAAAGAATACCTATATGGGGAAGTGATGCTATGCTTGTCATGAGTGTCTATTTCTTCTCAGATATTAATAAATGGATAGATGGAATGGAAAGACTTGTTTCTGAAATTGAAAAAAGAGATATTTCTGTCTGTCCGGATAATTCTCCAAGAATTATGCTATGTGGTTCTCCGATAATCTGGCCAAACTGGAAATTGCCATTTATAATTGAATCTTCAGGTGGTGTAATTGTGGCTGATGAGTTCTGTTCATCATCGCGGATAATATATGATACAGTCCAGATTGATGAATATACAGAAAGAGACCTTTTCAATGCTGTCTGTGAGAGATACCTTCTTCCATGCACATGTCCATGTTTTACCCCAAATGAAGACCGTAAGAGAAGAATTTTACAGATGGTTGATGACTTTTCTGTGGAAGGTGTGGTTTACCATGTATATAAAGGTTGCTTCATCTACGATATGGAACTTTATGGTATTGAGAAAGCATTGAAGGAAAAGGGTATACCGGTGATAAGGATTGAGACTGATTACAGCCCTGAAGATATAGAACAGATAAGGACAAGGATAGAGGCGTTTCTGGAAATGTTAATTGCAAGAAGGCCTTGACGGATAATTTGGAGATAAGGTATGAGAAAATAGGAGGGAAAATGAGTCTTGTCGCAGGTATTGATGCTGGTTCCACAACTACAAAAGTTGTATTGATGGATGAGAATGGAGTGGTTGCACATCTTGTTGTTCCCACAGGCTCAAACTGTAAAAATACTGCTGAAGAAGCATTGAAAAACTGTCTTGAAAAGACAAACTGTGAAAGAAAGGATATAAGATACATAGTTTCAACAGGATATGGTAGAAATCTGATTGATTTTGCCCAGGATACTGTGAGTGAGATATCAGCAAATGCAAAAGGGGCAAAATGGCTTAATACTTCTGGAGATAAAATAAGGACGATTGTTGATATTGGTGGTCAGGACAGTAAAGTGATTTCCTTAGATGATGATGGTAAAATTGTAAATTTTGCAATGAATGATAAGTGTGCTGCTGGAACAGGCAGATTTCTTGAAGTGATGGCAAATGTGCTGGAGGTAAATTTAGAGGATTTTGGCAAATTATCACTCCAGGCAAAGAAAATATTACCGATAAACAGCACCTGCACAGTATTTGCAGAATCAGAGGTTATATCTCTTCTTGCCCGTGGTAATCCTGTTCCAGATATCATTGCAGGTATCCATCAGGCAATAGCAAGAAGGGTTGTCAATCTGGCAAAAAGAGTTGGGATAAAAGAGGCTGTATTTTTTGATGGTGGGCCTGCATTGAATGTCGGTTTGATAAAAGCAATGGAAGATGAACTTGGAATGAAAATGGTGGTTCCTTCACATCCTCAGATTGTTACCGCTATTGGTGCTGCACTTACTGCAATGGAAAAGATAAAATAATTATTTTCCTTTCACAATTGCATATGTTATATCACTCCTTGTCCTTTCCACAATTCCTCTCACATAATCAATCTGTCTTCTCAATGACCTTGTGATATTCTCAGGATAGTTAAAGTTGAGAAGAAAGTTATATATAATATCCATAATCTCAAGATAATCTTCAATCCCATCAATTTTTCCCTTTCTTATATTATCAAGGATATATCTCCTCAATTCTCCAGTGCTTTCAGAAAGTCCATGGAGGAAACTTATCAGGTCAAAATTATATTTTTCTGGTCTTGGTATCTCCTTCTTCCTTATCAGATAAAGACTTATAATTGCCTCTATAACTTCCTTTTCACAGAGATGCAAAAAACCTGCATAATAAATTTCAGGGTATTTTTTCAATTTCTTTTTTAAAATATTCAACTCCTCAATAGCCTTATTTATATATCTTTCTGCAAATTTATACCTTCCTTTATGGAGTTCACTTATTGATTTTTTTGAAATTCTTGTGATTTCACGGGTTATTCTTAAGCTCTCTTCCCTTATTCTGTCCTCATTTTCAAAAAGTTTTTTTATCTTTTTTCCTATCTCATCCAGATTTTTTAATTTTTTTCCTTCCATAAAATTCAATCAATTCTTTTTCAATGGCAATTATTTTTGAAAAAGGTATTTTCTTTTCTTCTTTTACTTCCTTTTTCTTTTTCTTTTTCTTCTCTATCCTTTCCATAAATTCCGGAACAGATAAAAAGTTTGCTCTTAAAATCTTTGCACAGAGCTGTACCTGTTTATCATCAGAAACAACAATTACTTCTTTTTCCTTCCTTCTCTCAAGAATCTTTCTTATCATCTCATCTGCTGTTATTTGGTTTGAAAAGATTACTTTTATTTTGTAATTAAAATTGTTAAAATAGCCGGTTCCATCAAATACAACTGTGAAGTTTACAGAAGGATGTCTCTTTTTATATTTATGGAGAACCTGAATTAAATAATTTCTTGCTGTTTCAATTGAATGTCTCTCAAATTTTTTTATGTAAGAACTCTTTATTACATTGTAACCATCAATTATGTATTCCATCATAGTATCGGGAAGTATTTTTCTATTTCATAATTGCTTACCTTTCTTCTGTACATATCCCATTCTATCTTTTTATTCTCTATGAATTTGTTAAAAATATGTGGACCAAGAGCTTCCTTAACAAGAGAACTTTTCTCTGTCAGCATAATTGCCTCTATTAGACTTCCAGGTAAAGAATCAATTTTCTTTTTCTTTTCCTCCTCCATATGGTAAATATCCTCCTCAATAGGTTCAGGTATCTGGAGGTTTTCTTCAATTCCCTTGAATCCAGCAGCAAGGACAACCGTAAAAGCAAGGTATGGATTGCATGCAGGGTCAGGACTTCTCAACTCCACTCTACTTGACCTTTCTTTCCCTGGTTTATCAATTGGTACGCGGATTAAAGCAGAACGGTTTTTCCTTCCCCAGGATATATATACAGGTGCTTCATAACCGGGGACAAGTCTTTTATAAGAATTTACCCACTGGTTACATACAGATGTTATCTCCTTTATATATTTCATAAGTCCAGCAACAAATGATTTACCTATGTTTGAAAGATAATTCTCATCTTCAGGGTCAAAAAATGCATTTTTACCATTTTTAAATAGGGATAAATGGAGATGAAGACCACTTCCATTTACTCCATAAAGTGGTTTTGGCATGAAGGAAGCATATATATTATGTTTTGCAGCAACAACCTTGATCAGAACCTTTACAGTGATAAATATATCAGCCATCTCCAAGGCTTCTTTATATTTCAAATCTATTTCATGCTGGCTCGGAGAAACTTCATGGTGGGTTGCCTCAACCTCTATTCCCATTTCCTCACACCTTTTAATTGTCTCTGTTCTCAACATATCGCCTATATTTCTTGGTATGAAATCAAAATAGGTTCCTTTATCAAGAATTTCTGGATTTTGAGAGTTCTTAAAATAAAAATATTCTATTTCAGGCCCAATATTGAATGTGAATCCCTTTTCTCCTATTTTGTTCAGATATCTCCTCAAAATATATCTGCAATCACCTTCATATGGTTTTCCTTCAGGAAGATAGATGTTACAGAAAAATCTTGCTGTTTTTCTTTCATCAAATGGTAAAATTGCATATGTTGATGGGTCAGGTTTTACAACAAGGTCACTTTCATAAATTCTTGCAAATCCTTCAATTGAAGAACCATCAAAACCAACTCCTTCCACAAAAGCCTTTTCTGCCTGTTTTGCAGGGATTGTTAAAGTCTTTAATTGCCCAAGTATATCAACAAACCACAGTTCAATAAATTCAATCCCATCTTCCTTAATCTTTCTGAGAATATTCTCAACCATTTTCTCCCCCTAAATTTTTTATCACTTTTATACATTTTTCACATAAATCAGGATATTCTTTATCCGCACCAACACTTTTATGGTAAATCCAGCATCTCATGCATTTTTTATAATCTGTTTTTTCCACCTTCACTTCTATTCCCTTCTCCCCTTTATCAATTTCAACTTCACTTACAATTAAAAGGCTTGAGATGTTATCAAAAGATTTTAAAAAATCATACCATTCTTCATCTGCTTCAACCTTTACTTTAGCCTCCATATTGCTTCCTATGAGTTTTTCAATTCTCTTTTCTTCAAGTTTTTTCATTACAATTTTTCTAAATTTTAAAAATTTTTCCCATCTTTCAAGGATTCTCTCGTCAGGTTTTTTAATCTCTGGCCAATCTTCAAGGAATATACTTTCTTTCTTCTCCCAGGGAATAAACTGGTATGCTTCTTCAGCTGTAAATGAGAGGAGCGGAGATGTTATTTTAAGAAGAGAGGTTAAAATCTCATAAAGGACTGTCTGGGCAGATTTTCTTTCCAGCGAATCTTTTGGATATGTGTAAAGTCTGTCTTTGAGATAATCAAGGTAAAATGAAGAAAGGAAAATATTGCAGAAATTATGGATGGTTTCATAAACTTTGTAAAATAAGTAATCATCATAATACTCTGTAACTTTATTTATCACCTCATATAACTTTTCAAGAGCAAATATATCAACTTCAAATAACTTATCTTTTCCGACTTTCTGTGATGGAGAGAAATCAAATAAATTTCCGAGAAGAAATCTTATTGTATTCCTTATATTTCTGTAACTCTTGATAAGAAATTTCAGAATTTCGTGGGAAATCCTTATATCCTGCCTGTAATTTTCAGATGCAACCCATACCCTTAAAATTTCTGCTCCATAATTCTTTATAATTTCATCAGGTGTAATCACATTTCCCAAAGATTTTGACATCTTTTTACCTTCAGAATCCACAACAAATCCATGTGTTAAGACCTCCTTAAATGGTGCTTTTTTATACAGACCACAGGAGATTATAAGAGATACCTGGAACCACCCTCTATGCTGGTCGCTTCCTTCAAGATATAGATCAACAGGCCATTTCAAATATTTTTTAGCCACAGCGATATGCGAAACACCTGAATCAAACCATACATCAAGTATATCTTTTTCCTTTTCAAAATCTTTACCTCCACAATAAGGGCAGGAAAATCCTGATGGTAAAAGTTCTTTTACATCTTTTTCAAACCATATATCAGACCCATTTTCCCTTACAAGTTTTTCAACCTTTTCTATCGTCTCTTCTGTTATTATCGGTTTTTTACATCCCTTACAGTAGAATATTGGGAGAGGCACACCCCACAGTCTCTGTCTTGATAGACACCAGTCAGGTCTCACTTCAACCATTGACAGTATTCTGTTTTTACCTTCAGAAGGTATCCATTTTGTATTTTCTATCTCCTTTTTAAGGGTCTCCCTTAAATTTTCATGCTCAATTTTCAAAAACCATTGCTTTGTGCTTCTGAAAATAACAGGTTTTTTACATCTCCAGCAACATGGGTATGAATGCAAAATATCTTCCTGGTGGTAAAGTTTTCCTTCTTTTCTCAATTTTTCAATTATCAATTTATTTGCTTCAAAAACATTTAACCCTTTCCATTCACTTACTTCATCTGTAAATCTTCCTTTCTCATCAACTGGAGATATCACAGGTAAGTTATATTTTAATCCTGTATAGTAATCTTCCTCACCATGACCGGGAGCTATATGGACACATCCTGTACCCTCTTCAAGGACTACATATTCTGCCAGAACAACAATAGAATCTCTTTCAATAACAGGGTTAAGACAGACTACTCCTTCCAGTTCTTTTCCAGCAAAATTCTTCAAAACTTTACCCTTTATTTTTTTCTTACCAAGTATCTCCTCAACAAGTTTTGAAGCAACTATAAATTTACCCTCTTTGCTCTCAACAAGAGAATATTCAAAATCTGGATTTATTGCTATAGCGGTATTTCCAGGTAATGTCCATGGAGTAGTTGTCCATATAAGGAAGGAGATATCTTCAGGAAGACCGGATTTTACAGGGAATTTGACATAAATTGAAGGTGAAACAACATCTTTATATTCAATTTCTGCCTCAGCAAGTGCAGTCTCACATTCTATGCACCAGTAAATGGGTTTATAAGCCTGATAAATATATTTTTTAATTGCAAGTTTTCCAAAAGTTTTTACAATTTCTGCTTCATATTCTGGAGACATTGTAAGATATGGCCTTTCCCAATCAGCAAAAACACCGAGTCTTTTGAATTCCTCCTTCTGTATATTTGCAAATTTTCTTGCAAAATCAGATGCTTTCTTTCTGAAATCAAGAATATCAACTTTACTTTTCTCAACTTTCAATTGCTGGAAAATCTGGTGTTCAATCGGCATACCATGGCAATCCCATCCAGGAATAAATGGTGCAAAGAATCCTCTGAAAGATTTATATTTGATGACCATATCTTTAAGGATTTTGTTTAAAGCAGTTCCAAGATGGATATGCCCATTCGCATAGGGAGGTCCATCATGCAGGATAAAAAGCGGTCTCCCTTTATTTTTCTCAAGGATTTTATGGTAAATATCTCTTTCTTCCCATATTTTCAAAAATTCTGGCTCCCTTTTACTCAGATTTCCCCTCATGGGGAAATCTGTTTTTGGAAGAAGAATTGTGTTTGAATAGTCAGCCATTTTTTCCTCATTTAAATGATTTAGATTACCATCTCTCTTTTTATTTGTAAAGTCCTTCCATTAATTTTATACTTTATAAAATTTTCTGTAAATTTGGTTTGACATAAAAAACTTATTAAAATAAAATTTTCTGAAAGGTTATTTTAAAAGGAGGGGATATGAAGGTAAAGATTAATGAAAATCTCTGTACAGGTTGTGGATTGTGTGCAGATACATGTCCAGATATTTTTGAATTGAAAGGAGATGTTGCGAGTGTTAAAAAAGAGGAAGTTCCTGAAGAGAATAAAGATTGTGTGAAAGAAGCAGCAGAAAATTGTCCTGTTGAGGCAATAAAAATAGAAGAATAAATTTCTCAATGCTTAAGGTAAATATAATATTTGCCTTTCTCCTTCTTTTCCATTCACTGGGATGGGGATTTTTCTTTCTCACTCCTGAAGAGAAGGCAGAAAGGTATCTCAATTTAGCCCTTTCACAATACAGGGAAGCAATAAAGAAGAATCCAAAGGATATCAAACTTATAGAAAAGTATAAGAGAATTTTAAAAGCCGCTATTGGAGAGATCCCTTCAAAGGTTGAAATGGCAATCCTTTACAGACAACTCGGTTTTGAAATTGCTTCAAACCATATAATAATTGAATTATCAATTTCAGGGAGAGAAAAGGCAATCGGATATCTTAAAGAGAAGATTAAAAAGGAAAAAAGAGAAAGAGAAAAAATCCCACTTTATGAGATTGCTCTCCTTCTTTCCCCATCAGATGGATGGATGTGGTATGAATACGGACTTCTGAATCTTAAATTGAAAAATTACCAGAAGTGTATTGAATCTTTTGAAAACGCATATGAATTGGGAGTTAATGAGAAAAATCTTTATTACAATCTTGCTGAGATTTACAGAAAGAAAGGGAATTATAAGAAGGCAAAGTTTTATGCAGAAAAAGGGATTGAGAAAGGAGATGATATTTTATTCCACAAGATACTTCTCTCAATTTATAAAGATATGGGGAAAAAACAACTTGTAAAAGAAGAAAAGGAAAAGATAAGGAATCTCATTGCAAAAAGAACGAAAAAGGAATTGCCAAAAAAGATAAGCAAAAAAGAATATATCATTTCTCCATTTACATTCCTTGCAGTTTCAAAGGAAAAGCAGACTCTCTATGTATATAAGTTTGATGGCAGGAGTTTCAATATAATCGAATCACATCCATGCACTACTGGAAAGAATTCTGGAAATAAGAGAGAAGAAGGTGATGGAAGGACACCTGAAGGGACATACCTTTTAATTTCAAAAATTGAAGGAGAAAAATTACCAAAAAAATACGGTGTTGCAGCATTCCCTCTTAACTATCCAGATATTATTGATAAAAAGGCAAATAGAAGAGGGGATGGGATATGGCTACATGGAACTTATATAAAAAGACCACCATATCATAGTGAAGGATGTATCGTTTTAAATAACCAGGATCTGTTGAATATTACAAAGTATATAAAACCAAAGAGAACATTTATCCATATTTCAAAAAGACTGGAAAAGATATCTGTAAAAGATGTAAAGGAGATAAAAAAATTTGTTCTTGAATGGAAAAATGCATGGGAGAGTTTAAATCTTGATAAATACCTTTCATTTTACGATGAGGAATTTTACAGCAGAGGGATGGATAAGAAAGAATGGGCAGAATATAAAAGAAGGGTGAACAAAAATAAAAAATATATAAGGATTGAAATTTCAGATTTCCAGATTCTCCCATATGGTAAGACCGAATTTGGAGATATATGGGTGTGTTTCTTTAAACAGAAATATGAATCAAATAATTTCAGAGATACAATAAATAAAATTCTTTACCTTGTGAGGAGAAAGAATCTGTGGAAGATTATTGCAGAGCAGATTGTTATTTAGTATTGTCAGAATTCTCTTTGCCTGATATAATTTTAAAAGGGGCGGTTAGCTCAGCTGGTTAGAGCGCTACGTTGACATCGTAGAGGTCGCAGGTTCAAGTCCTGCACCGCCCACCAGCGAAAATGGATGGACTTTTCAATAAACCTTCCGGAAATAATTTTGAAAGACTCCCCCTGGCGGTGAGGATGAGACCGAGAAGTCTTGATGAATTTGTTGGACAATCACATATTCTTGGAGAGGGAAAGATTTTAAGAAGGATAATTGAATCTGATAATATACCTTCCCTTATATTTTATGGCCCACCAGGATGCGGAAAGACTGCTCTTGCTATGATTATTGCAAATAGGACAAAGAATTACTTTCACCATTTGAATGCAGTAACTTCCACAGTTTCAGATGTAAGGGAGATAATTTCCATTGCAAGAGAAAGAAAACTTCAAAACGGGAAAAGCACAATACTTTTCCTTGATGAAATAGCCCATTTCAATAAATTACAGCAGGATGCTTTAATGAAAGATACTGAAGAGGGGACCATAATCCTTATAGGTGCAACCACTCACAATCCTTCTTTTTATATAAATAATCCACTTTTATCAAGAGCAATGGTATTCCAGTTTGAACCACTTTCAGAGGAAGAGATTAAAAAGATACTTATAAAGGCATTGAAGGATAAAGAGAGGGGAATGGGAAAATATAATGTGAAGATGAGTGAGGAAGCACTTTCATATATTGCAAAAATGTCAAATGGAGATGCAAGGAAAGCATTGAATTCACTGGAGATAGGGATACTCACATCTTCACCTGATAAGGATGGATATATAAATTTTGATATTAAACTTGCACAAGAATCAATCCATAAATTTCTCCCATATGATAGGGAAGATTTCCATTATGATACAATTTCAGCATTTATAAAAAGTATGAGAGGTTCTGACCCTGATGCTGCACTTTATTACCTTGCAAAGATGATTGTTTCTGGTGAAGACCCGAGATTCATTGCAAGAAGGATTGTAATATGTGCTGCTGAAGATGTTGGAAATGCTGACCCTATGGCTCTTGTTGTTGCTGTTTCTGCTTTCCATGCTGTTGAATTTGTTGGAATGCCTGAAGCGAAAATTCCACTTGCACAGGCAACAATTTATGTTGCAACAGCTCCAAAAAGCAACTCTGCATATAAAGGGATAGAGAATGCAATAGAGGAAGTGAAAAAGGAAGGAGCAAAACCAATCCCGAAGCATCTCCAGCAGGCAGGATATAAACTTGCTGAAAAATTTGGAAAGGGAGCTGGATACCTCTACCCTCATGATTTTCCAGGCCATTATGTGCCACAGAAATATATGGAAGAGGAGAAAAGATGTTATTTCCCATCAGACCAGGGATATGAGAAGAAGATAAAGGAATTTTTGGAAAACATTGAAAAATTAAAAAAAGAATATGAAAAAAAGGATAAGAAGGGAAATTCTCGGATTGAGGAAGAACCTTGATGAAAAAGAGTGGAATGAAAAGAGTTTAATAATTCAGAAGAAATTCCTTTCACTTCCATCTTATAAAAAAGCAGAATCCATACTTACATATGTCCATTTTGACAGGGAAGTAAGGACAGATTTGATAATAAAGGATGCTTTATCAAACGGGAAGGTTTTGTGTATTCCCAAAAATAACTGGAAAGAGGAAAATTTTATCCCATCACAGATTTTTTCTTTTGATGAAATTTCCTTAAACTGTAAAATTCCTGAACCCAAAGTTATAAGACCATTTCCTCCATCAGAAATTGAAATTGTTGTGGTTCCAGGTGTTGCATTTGATATTTTTGGAAATAGAATAGGGATGGGAAAGGGATTTTTTGATAAATTTTTGAAGGATTTGCCACCATCAACATTAAAAATAGCGCTTGCATTTGAATTCCAGGTAAGAGAAGAGAAATTGGAAATGGATTTGTGGGATGTGAAGGTGGATATGATAATTACTGAGAAGAGGGAAATAGAAGTTGGGAATTTTTAGAAACTTTTCCTTTCCTTTTTTCATCTTAAAAGATAGAATAATAAAAAATGGCTGAGAAAAGAGATTATTACGAAATTCTTGGTGTTTCAAGGAATGCTTCAATAGATGAGATAAAAAAAGCATACAGGGAACTTGCTTTAAAATACCATCCTGATAGAAATCCGGGAAATAAAGAAGCAGAGGAGAAATTTAAGGAAATCACTGAAGCATATGAAGTTTTAAGTGACCCTGAAAAGAGAGCAATATATGATAAATATGGACATGCAGGTTTTGGGCCTCAGGGATTTGACTGGACACAGGATTTCTCAAGAGTAAGGACTGATTTTGAAGATATTTTTGGTGATTTATTCAGCGATTTCTTTTCAGATATATTTGGTGAAAGTTTTACAAGAACAAAGAGGAGAGAGGTTATAAGGGGTTCTGATCTTGAATACAGAATATTTATAAGTTTAAAAGAAGCTGCAAATGGATGCGAGAAATATGTGAATGTATCAAGGTATGATAAATGCAATGTATGTAATGGAACAGGAAGCAGAAGTGGAAGAGGAAAAGTGACATGTCCTCACTGTCATGGTACTGGCCAGGTAACATATACTCAGGGTTTCTTCACAATCTCACAGACATGCAGAAGATGTAAGGGAGAAGGGAAGATTCTTTCTGATCCATGTCCGAATTGCAGAGGTACAGGAAGGGTGAGAAATACCCATAAGATTCTTGTTAAAATTCCAGCAGGAATAGAGGATGGAACAAGTTTGAGATTGAAAGGTGAAGGAGATATAGGGCCGAATGGTGGCCCAAGAGGTGACCTTTATATAACAGTATTTATTGAAAAGGATAAATTTTTTGAAAGGAAAGATAGCGATATTATATGTGAGGTTCCAATCACTGTTCTACAGGCAATTCTTGGAGATGAAATAGAGGTTCCCACCCTGACAGGAAAGGTGAAGATGAAAATCCCACCAGGAACTCAGGATGGTTCACTTTTCAGATTGAAAAATCTTGGCCTTCCAAAACCATATGGATATGGTAGGGGAGACCAGATTGTAAAAATAAAAGTGGTAATACCCACCAAATTATCAAGGTCTCAAAGGAAATTATATGAGGAATTAAAAGAGATGGAAAACCTCAACAATTATCCCAACCTCAAGGAATATTACGAAAGGATAAAGGAAATTTAATTTCCTCTCAAATCAGAGATTTATAAAGACAAGTAGGAGATGCCTGGAAAAAGATTTTTTTATTTTTTCTCCTTAGAAAGGAGGTGATCCAGCCGCACCTTCCGGTACGGCTGCCTTGTTACGACTTCGCCCTCCTTGCCGAGCGTACCTTCGGTCCGCTTTAAAGCGGACCTTCAGGTACCCTCGACTAAGCTGGCGTGACGGGCGGTGTGTACAAGGCCCGAGAACGTATTCACCGCGGTCTGGCTGACCCGCGATTACTACCGATTCCGCCTTCACGCAGGCGGGTTGCAGCCTGCGATCCGAACTGGGGCCGGCTTTTTGGGATTTGCTCCGCCTCGCGGCTTCGCATCCCTTTGTACCGGCCATTGTAGCACGTGTGTAGCCCTGGGCATAAGGGGCGTGATGACTTGACGTCATCCCCACCTTCCTCCGTGTTATCCACGGCAGTCCCCGCAGAGTGCTGCCCTTGAAAGGGCGAGTAACTGCGGGCAGGGGTTGCGCTCGTTCCGGGACTTAACCCAACACCTCACGGCACGAGCTGACGACAGCCATGCACCACCTGTGCCGGCTTCCCATCCAAAAGGATGGGATCGTCCCCCTTTCGGGGTCCTACTACCGGCATGTCAAGCCCAGGTAAGGTTCTTCGCGTATCATCGAATTAAACCACATGCTCCACCGGTTGTGCGGGCCCCCGTCAATTCCTTTGGGTTTTAGCCTTGCGGCCGTAGTCCCCAGGTGGGGTGCTTAACGCGTTAGCTTCGGCACCGACCCGAAAAATCGGGCCGACACCTAGCACCCATCGTTTACTGCGTGGACTACCGGGGTATCTAATCCCGATCGCTCCCCACGCCTTCGTCCCTGAGCGTCGGTACCGGAGTAGAAAACCGCCTTCGCCACTGGCGTTCCTGCCGATATCCACACATTTCACCGCTACACCGGCAGTTCCGTTTTCCTCCTCCGGACCCAGAGCCAAGCAGTATCGGACCCAATTCTCTGGTTGAGCCAGAGGATTTCAGGTCCGACACACTTGGCCGCCTGCGGACCCTTTACACCCAGTAAATCCGGGTAACCCTTGCCCCTCCCGTATTACCGCGGCTGCTGGCACGGGATTAGCCGGGGCTTCCTCTGGGAGTACCGTCATCCGCCAAATGGAGGATTCTTCCTCCCTGACAGGGGTTTACAGCCCGAAGGCCTTCATCCCCCACGCGGTGTCGCTGGGTCACCCTTTCGGGCATTGCCCAAGATTCCCCACTGCTGCCTCCCGTAGGAGTCGGGGCCGTATCTCAATCCCCGTGTGGCTGGCCGTCCTCTCAGACCAGCTACCCGTCTTCGGCTTGGTGGGCCATTACCCCACCAACTACCTGATAGGACCCAGGCCCATCCCCCGACGCCTGCAAAAGCAGGCTTTCCTTTTCCGATGATTCCATCGGAAAAGGGTATCGGGTATTAGCCCGCCTTTCGGCGGGTTATCCCCGTTCGGGGGGTAGGTTACCCAGGTGTTACTCACCCGTCCGCCGCTTTCCCCCAGGAAATTCTGCTAAAAAGCAGAATTTCCTGAGTTCGTCGCACGACTTGCATGTGTTAGGCACACCGCCAGGGTTCACCCTGAGCCAGGATCAAACCCTCAGATTATTTTTTATTTTCCAGGCATCTCCTACTTGTCAATGAGCATTTTTATATTTCAAAAATATTATATGTTTTTAAATATCCACTGTCAAGACTTACTTCTTAGCCGGTGGTGTCTTTTCTGGTGGTGTAGGAGCTCCACCTGATGGCGGTGGTGGTGGAGCTGTTTCTGGTGGCGGTGGCACAGGTGCTGGTTTTGGTTTCTTAGGCAGAGCCTGCTTGATGATGAAGAATAACGCCACCAGAATGATAATTATTAAAATTGCTACTGCTGCCGGATTACTTTTCTGTTGTTCAGCCATCCTTCACCTCCTTTCTTTTTAAACAATTTTATTAATTCATAAAATGAAAAATTTGTCAAGTTTTAAAATTTATTGTAATGGATTATGTCCTTTAAATTTCTCTTCGGCACATGCATAACACCATTTTCGTCCTTCCAGTATTTTACAGAACCTTTAAATTCCTCAATTACTGAAATTTCATCAGGATAACCGAGAGCAACAACAGAATCAATATGATAATCTGGTGGAATTCCAAGAATTTGGGAGAGTTTTTCTCTCTTTATGGATGCAATCCAGCAACTTCCAATCCCTTCTTTTGTAGCACAGAGGAGAATATTTTCTATTGCAGCGGCTATATCATGTGCTGGTGTTAATGGTGATGTTTTTTTATTCTGCAAAACTACAATATAAGCTGTTGGTCTTTTACCTTCAGGTGGTGTCCCGTAAGGAGCTATATATGCTGCCCATGAAAGTGTTTCAAATACTTTATCAAGTAATTCTTCATCATTTACAATTATAAATTCCCAAGGCTGAACATTCCCTCCACTTGGTGCAAGGCGTGCTGCATCAATAAATTTTTCAAGTATTTCCAATGGTATCTTTTCCTGTTTAAACCTTCTTATGCTTCTTCTTTTCCTAATTATCTCATAGATATCCATATTTCCTCCCTTTTAAAAATCGGGGCGCCCGGATTTGAACCGGGGACCCCCAGAACCCCATTCTGGTGCCCTAAACCAGGCTGGGCCACGCCCCGATTTTTCAAATCTTATTTTCCCTGTATGCCTTGATATAATTTATACAGAATTCGTCCTTCCCTGTTAATACCTCACTTGCGTATAAAGCCTCTCTTATTCCCGGATCAACAGGGTCTAAAATGGCAGAATCAAGACCTGCTGAAATTAAAATAGCAAGGAAATATCTGTTCAATACTCTTCTTTTTGGAAGTCCAAAAGATATATTTGAAAGACCGCATGTTGTTTTAACATCAGGGAAAATCTCTTTTATCTTTTTCAATGTCTGGATGAAAATTATTCCATTTTTAGAATTTACACTT
>QNCF01000008.1 GCA_003644395.1 Candidatus Omnitrophota bacterium | reverse complement strand
TGAAATAGAAGGGAAAATAGACAGAGAAGAGGAGATAGATGGAGAAATAGAAATTATTGATATCAAGACTTCAACACTCCCTCCACCTTCATATACTGAAAATGACTTTTTCAAAAAAGGGAATATCCAGATTCCTCTATATTTATGGATTTACTGGAAAAAATCAGATTCTATACCAACTGGAATTATATGGGAATTCAGTTTTAAAGAAGAAAATGGAATTTCAGAAAAGGAGTACAGGCAGAATAAATTTGAAAAATATTTTGACAAGATCGGAAATTTTCTTATTGATTTTGCAGAAAAATTGAAAAAAAGAAAAATCTCATTCTTACCTTCTGAAAATGCAGAGTGTATTTTATGTCCACTGAGGGGGTATTGCAAATATGGAAAATATTAATTTCAGAGCAACTTTAATTGAAGCATCTGCAGGAACAGGGAAAACACAGAGATTAACGCAGGAATATTTAAAAATACTTGATAAAAAAAATCCTGCTGAATCTATAAAAAGAATCCTTGCAATTACATTTTCTGAAAAAGCAGCAATTGAAATGAAGGAAAGGATTTTAAAAGAAATTTTTGAAAAAATTTATCCAAACCTTTCTGAAAAAGAAAAAATTGACCTTGAAAACCAGCTTTTCAGACTGAGAATCTCCACAATCCATTCTTTCTGCCAGCAGATTTTGAGAAGATTCTCTCTCTATTTAAAAATAGACCCATTTTTTAAAATTATTGAAGATACTGAAAGCAACCTTTACTTCTTCCAGGCAATAGGGAAATTCCTTAACCTTCTTGAAAAAAATCAGAGTTCTCTTGATATTATTAAAAAAATTAAATTGAAGACATTTATAGATTTACTCATAAATTTTTCAAATACACATCCACATATTTTTACAGGAAACCCTGAAGACAACACTCCACTTACAGAGGAAATTCTTCAGATTTACCAGAAAATAGAGGAGATCCATAAAGAGATTAAAGAAAACATTTCTGGAGTGGATTTTAATGACCTTGAAAAACTCACATATCTTCTTCTTTCAGAGAATCCATATGCTTTAATTGTACTTGAAGATTTTGACGAAAAAATAAATTTCATCCTTGTAGATGAATTCCAGGATACAAATGTATTGCAGTGGGAAATAATATCAAAACTTATTGAAGAGTGGTTATCCGGATATGGTGCAAAAGCAGAAAAAGGAGAATCTTATGGAATATTTATAGTAGGGGACAGGAAGCAATCAATATATAACTTCAGAGGAGCAGAAAGCAGAATCTTTGATGATGCAAAAAAGAAATTAAAAGATTATATAAAAGAGGAGAAACTCCTTGTAAATTACAGAAGTTCACCACTAATTATAGATTTTGTCAATAAAGTCTTTGAAGACATATATCCATGGAAAGACCAGAAACTTGAATTTCCTGCAGGGAAGGACATTGTTGATTCTAAAATAGAGATAAATATCCTTCCAAAAGATAGTGAAAAAGAAAAAGAATATGAATGGATTTCAAAAAAGATATACCAGATGGTGAATGAGAAATATCAGGTATTTGAGAAAGATGGGAGTAAAAGAGATATAAACTTTGGAGACATTGCAATACTGATAAGGAGAAGGAATAAAAATCTGAAATTGCTTGAGGATGTCCTGACAAATTACAAGATACCATATATAATTGTTGGAGGGATAGGTTTTTACCAGGAAGACGAAATTCTCTTTCTCCTTTCACTTCTCTTTTCTCTTTCAGACCCCACTGATAAATTATCGGAATGGAATCTTAAAAACTCAATTTTTAAAATAGAACCTTCAAAGATTGAATTATGGAGGAAAAGTATCCCATACAATAACATTTCAACCCTCCTTGATAAAATATTGAAGGAGATAAATTTCTGGGAAAATTTAAGCTCTCAACAAAAAGCAAATGTTGAAAAATTCTTAATTCTTGTTGAATCACAGAAACATCTGCCTTTATTCAGAATATGCCAGAATTTCAGAAAACTCCTGCATAAAACAGATGAACCAAAAGCAGACATCTTCTCAGAAAGGGAAAATGCAGTGAGAATTCTCACTGTTCATGGGGCAAAAGGGCTTGAATTTCCTGCAGTCTTTCTTATAAATATTGAAGATGGAAAAGTCCTTCCGAAGAATAAAATAATTTACAGAAAAACCTCAGACCGCTTTCCATATTACTCTTTTATCATCAGGAATGAAGCAGAACAGAAACATAAAATTGAATTTAAAGAAAATCTGGAAGAAGAAGAGGAGAGAATCCTGTATGTAGCTCTCACAAGAGCATCCCAGTATCTTTTCATATCAGGTATTGAAAATAAACCTTCTATATGGATAAGGAGAATGGAAAGATTGAAGGATAAATTTCCTGCTGAGGAATATAAAGGGGAGATAGAAAAGAGAGATTTAAAATATGAAGAAAAAGAAGAAAAATTCCCTCTTCCTTCCTTTGAAACCATATCATCTTACAGTGAGGAAGTTTTACCAGCATTTTCTTCTTATACAAATCAGGCAATCGGGCAGATTATCCATACCGTTATAAAGGAAATATCAACAAGAAAGATATTGTTTGAAAAGGAAAAGATTTTGGAAAGGATAAAGTTCTATTTGGAGAAAGAAAATATCCGGTACAGTAAAATAGAGAAAAAAATTGAAAAGATCATTAAAAATCTTTTCCTTCCTTCAATAAAAGAGATTATATCGCCATCGGAAAATTCTTATGTTGAACTTCCATTTATTGTGAAAATAAATGGGAAGATTTACCGTGGATTTATTGACAGAATTATCCAGAAAGGAAAGAGTGCTTTCATATATGATTACAAAACCGGTTTTGAGAAAGAAGAATATCGCAAGCAGATGGAAATTTACGAAAAGGCTGTAAGAGAAATACTGGAAGTTGAAGATGTCCAAAAATTTCTTGTATTTCTGCATGAAGGGAAAATAGTGAAACTTGAATAAAATTTTTATATTTCAATATAGTCGCTTTTTATAAAATTCTTATACCAGTTTTCAAATTCTTCTCTGGTAGAAAGATGTATTTGAAAAGGAGAGAAAGGGTCTATTTTGGATTTAATTTCAGTTCTTATCTTTTCTCTTTCTTCCCAATTTTCCGGTAAATTATCTGAAATTATCAGAACATCAATGTCACTATCTGGAGTATGTTTATTTTTAACAATGGAACCAAACACCAGAACTTTTACATCTTTCAGAATTTTTTTCCCTATTTCCTTAATCTTATTGCAGTAATATTTATAATTTTCAAAATACTTCCTTTTTCTTTCAAAAGTCTCAAGCAAAATATCAACAAGTCTTTCTTCCATAAAAATCTTCCCCAATAGTTTCTTTAATTAATTTTAAAAACTCAATATCCATCCTCCATTATTATATCAATTAAAAAATTTAAAAATCCACATTTTGTTTTGAATGAAAAATTTAAATCCATAATCTTTTTGACAAAATTTTCCCAAATATCATAAACTTAAAATATGAAAAAGACACAGAAAATAATTGTTTCTGTACTTTTTTTAATTTTTCTTTCACTCATTGGGTTCTATTATTATTCTATCAAAAAAAGCAAATATAAGACCGTATATTATGTCTATTTCCTCTCATCCAACCAAGAACTCAAGTTAATCCCTGTTGAAAGAACAGCAAAACCTTTCTCAGATATAGAAGAGAAGGTAAAATCTTCAATAAAAGATTTACTCAACGGACCGAACCAGGAGGAAAAAGAGAAAAATATTATTACAATGATTCCGGAAGGTGTTAAATTGATTAACTGTTATATCAGGAATGATACAGTATTTCTTGATTTTTCAAAGGATATTGAAAAAGGTGGAGGAACTGAAGAAATGAAAGCGAGACTTGCACAGATAGTCTTTACTGCCACACAATTTCCAGAGATAAATAAGGTCAGATTTATGATAGAAGGGAAATTTATAAAATATTTTGGCGGAGAAGGATTAACAGATGTGGAAAAACCACTGGAAAGAAAAGATTTTATAAAAGTTAAAAGGGGAGAGTAAAAATGAAAAAGGGAATCCATCCAGAATATGGAGAATGTACAATTATATGTGCCTGTGGTAATGTGGTAAAAACACGCTCCACAAAAAAAGAGATAAAAGTTGAAATATGTTCAAAATGTCATCCCTATTTTACCGGAAAACAGAAGTATGTTGATACTGCACAGAGGATAGAAAAATTCAGAAAGAAATATGGAAAATAAAGTTGCCATTTCTCAGAAAAGTGGTATAGAAAAGAAGTTGTGTGAAATTGAAGATGAGTATAAAAAACTCATTGATATTATTGCATCCGGTAATGGTAAGGATAAAGGGGAAATTTTAAAAAGATTGGGAGAAATTGAAAAACTTGTGAGTTTAAAAAAGGATCTGGATAAAGTAAACCAAAGCATAGAAGAAGTTACCAAAATAATTGAAAATGAAGAAGATGAAGAATTAAAAAAACTTGGTAAGGAAGAACTGGAATCTTTAAAAAAAGAGAAAGAGGATATTGAAAGAAAAATAAAAAAGTATTTTTTTGAGAGGAAAAAAGAAAATGAAAAAAACGCTATTATGGAGATAAGAGCAGGAATTGGTGGTGAAGAAGCATCTCTTTTTGCAACAGACCTTTTCAGAATGTATGCAAAGTATTGCGAAAAGAAAAATTATAAAATAGAAATTTATAACTCCCATCCTTCTGAACTTGGTGGTTTTAAAGAGATAATCTTTCTTGTCAAAGGAAAAGGGGCTTATGGAAATTTAAAATTTGAAAGAGGGGTACATAGAGTCCAAAGAATTCCCATAACAGAAAGCAGTGGCAGAATCCATACATCTGCTGCAACTGTGGCAGTTTTCCCCGAAGTGGAAGAAGAAGAGATAAAGATAGATCCTAAGGATTTGAAAATTGAGACATTCAGAGCCTCCGGTCATGGAGGTCAGCATGTTAACAAAACTTCATCTGCGGTTAGAATAACACATATCCCGACAGGAATTGTTGTATCATGCCAGGATGAGCGTTCCCAGATACAAAATAGAGCAAAAGCAATGAAAATACTTAAAGCAAGATTACATTATCTTTATGAAAAAGAGAGGAAAGAAAAGATTGATAAAGAGAGAAAATCTCAGATAGGGACAGGGGAAAGAAGTGAAAAGATAAGAACTTATAATTTTCCGCAGAACAGGGTTACTGACCACAGAATTAATCTGACACTTTATAATCTTGATGAAGTGATGGAAGGAAATATTGACCCTTTAATAGAGAAGTTAAAAGAATGGGAGGTAGAAAATGAAGAAATATAAAAATTTGGCAATTATTCTTTTACTTTTTTCTTTCACTTTATATGGAGATTATAAAAGCGATATCAAGAAAGGAACTTTGCTTCTAAAAACAGGGAAAATTCAGGAAAGTATTAATTTTTTCAAAAACGCCATAGATGAAAATCCTTCATCATCAGAAGCATATTATTATCTCGGATATGCATATTTTCTGCTTGGTGAAAAAGACAAATCTTTAAAAAATTATGAGAAAGCAGTCCAGCTGGATCCTGAAAATCCTGATTACCATTATGCACTTGCTTCCCTTCTCATATCAATAGGTGATAAAGAAAAAGGGATTAAAGAGTTAGAAGAAACAATAAGAGTCTCTCCGGAATCTCTTGCTGCAAAAATGGCAGAAAGGTTAAAGAAAAAGATTGAAAAGGAAATGAAAGAAGAGGAATTGGTTAAAAAATGGGAAAAGAAAGTAAAGGAATTTAAAAAGACAACGACAAAGAAAGGAAAGAAAATAAAAATACCTCTGGAAAAACTGGTTAAAAGATTAAAATATGCAACCGAGTCAAGAAGAAAAGAAGCATCAGCAAAAATTTTATACTATCCTCCAACAGCATTAAAAGAATATGTATCTGATTTTATCTTATTAATGAGACGGGAAAATAATCCTGAAACAATCAAAAATATTATAAAAATTATTGCAAAGACAAATACTCCAGAAGGAGTAAAAGGGTTGAGAAATTTCCTTGAAGATTTTGTATGGGGAATAGTTGAAAAGAAGGATGCAAATAATATTGTATTTACTCTTATAGTCACACTGGGAGAAATAAGGGATACAGATAGTCTTGATATTATAAAAGATGCATGGAAAAAATACGGTACAAAAGATAGAGAAATTTATTATTATCTCACACTTGCAAGACTTGGAGATTATTCCCACATTGGCGATTTGAAGAAAAGATTGAAAGAAGATTACAAAGGAGAGAAGGAAAAAGAAATAAAATTAAGAAGCGGAATAATAGAAGTGATTGGTGAATATTTAACAAAGCATTCAGACCCTGAACTTGAAAATTTAATATGCTTTTTAAGTGAAGATGCTCTTTACCCTGAAATAAAAGCTGCTGCACAAAATGCCTTTGCAACATTCCGCAAATCTGTCAAAAAAAGAGATTAAAACCATCAGTCTTTTAAAAGTCGCCACAGATATCTTTAAAAAACACAATATAGAAGATGCATATTTAAATGCAGAGATACTCCTTTCTCACATCCTTGGGAAAGAAAGAGAAAAACTTTATGCAGAAGATATAGAAATGGACAGAAAGAAAATCGGTTTATTTTTTAAACTTGTTAAAAAAAGATGCAGAAGGATTCCCCTCCAGTACCTTACAGGCAAAGCAAATTTTTTTGGATACTCCTTCTTTGTTGAAAATGGTGTTTTCATTCCAAGACCTGAAACAGAAATCCTTGTGGAAAAGACAATTGAAATATATAAAAATTTTTTTTATCCACAAAAAATAAAGATTTTAGATATAGGGACAGGGTGTGGAAATATAGCAATTACTCTTGCAAAAGAAATTGAAAATTCTTACATTATCGGAACAGATATTTCAAAAAAATCAATTAAAATTGCCAAAAAAAATAGCATCTACCATAATGTTGAAAAGAAAACAGAATTTATCAGAAAAAACCTCTTCCCGGAAGAAGGGAAATTCCACATTATCGTCACAAACCCTCCCTATATTCCTAAAAGCGAAATAAAAAATTTGCAACAAGAGGTAAAAAAAGAACCTCTGATAGCGATTGATGGTGGAGTGGATGGGTTAAAGTATATAAGAGAGATTTTAAATGGAGCAGAAAAATACCTTTATAAAAATGGATTTTTGATAATGGAAATTGGAGAAAACCAGACATCTCTTATCAAAGAGGAAGTAAAGGAGAAAAATTTAAAACTTATCAAAATAGAAAAAGATTTGCAAAATTTTGAGAGAATCTGTATCTTTAAATACAATTAAAATGGAAAAATTCTTAATAGAAGGAGGACACCCCTTAAACGGGAAAATAAAAGCCTCTGGTGCAAAAAATGCTGCTTTACCAATAATAGCAGCAAGTATTATGGGGGAAGGAAAGACCATTCTTCATAATATACCTTCCCTTAAGGATACAGAGACAATGTTGAAAATTCTCACCTTTCTCGGAGCAAAAGTTAAATTTTTCAACAATACTGTAGAGATAGAACCATCAGGGATAAAAAGATTTACAGCACCTTATGAATATGTAAGCACAATGAGGGCGTCAATATGTCTTCTCGGTCCAATGCTTGCAAAATATGGAAAAGCAAAATTTTCAATGCCTGGTGGATGTGTAATAGGGCCAAGACCCATTGACCTCCATCTTAAGGGACTTAAAAAACTCGGTGTTGAAATAAAAAACGAAGAGGGTTATGTAATCGGGAAGGTTAAAAAATTAAAGGGAAACAGAATATTTCTTGGAGGGAATTTTGGTTCAAGTGTTCTGGCAACTGCAAATGTAATGTGTGCTGCCACTTTAGCTGAAGGAGAGACAATAATTGAGTTTGCTGCCTGTGAACCTGAAATTGTTGACCTTGCAAGATTCCTTAAAAAAATGGGAGCAAAGATTTATGGTGAAGGTTCTCATATTTTAAGAATTGTTGGGGTCAGAAAATTGAAGGGGACTGAATATACAATTATCCCTGATAGAATTGAAACAGGAACATATATGCTTGCAGGATTAATAACAAAAGGGAAAATAAAAATTGAAAATTGTATTCCATTCCATTTGATGGCTCTTATGGACAGACTTGAAGAGGCAGGAATTGGTGTAAAATATGGGAATGATTATATTGAAGTGGAAGGGAAGGATAAATGGAAAGCAGTTGATATTGTCACCTTACCCTATCCTGGATTCCCTACAGACTTACAGGCACAGATGATGGCTTTCCTTACACTTGCAGATGGAATAAGTGTAATAACTGAAAAGGTATTTCCTGAAAGATTCATACATGTTGGAGAACTGAATAGACTTGGAGCAAATATTACGCTTGACGGTTCAAAAGCAATTGTAAAAGGAGTAAAAAATCTCCTTGGAGCTAAAGTGATGGCATCAGATTTAAGGGCAAGTGCTGCTCTTGTTCTTGCTGGACTTGCTGCAGAAGGGGAGACTCAGATTTCAAGAATTTACCATTTAGACCGTGGATATGAGAAATTTGAGGAAAAATTATCAAAAGTGGGAGCAAAGATAAAAAGAGTGAGAGAATAAAAATGGAAAAGATAGGAATTATTATCTGTGGAATATGCGGGAAAATGGGTTCTCTCATTTTAAAACTTGCCTCTGAAATGGGGGAATTTGTTATAAAGGGAGGGATTGAAAGGAAAGACCATCCTGAAATAGGAAAAGAGATTATTCCCGGAGTTATAATTTCTGATAACCTTGACAGTATTTCAAATGGAAAAGAAGTAATAGTTGATTTTACAACTCCTGAAGCAACTGTTGAATTTGTCAAAATAGCGGTTAAAAAGGGAAATAAAATGGTTATAGGGACAACAGGATTTTCTGAAGAGCAGATGGATTTTATAAAAGAATCTTCACAGAAAATACCGATTTTAATATCTCCAAATATGAGTTATGGAGTGAATTGCCTTTTCAAAATCGTTAAATTTGCATCAGAGATTTTAAAAGGATATGAAACTGAAATTATTGAAATTCACCACCATTACAAAAAAGATTCTCCAAGTGGAACTGCAAAGAAAATTGCAGAGATAATCTGTAAATCAAGAAATTATCCATGTGAAGAAGTTTTGAAGTATGGAAGGTTTGGAAAAACAGAAAAGAGAAGGAAAGAGGAGATAGGGATGCATTCTGTAAGAATAGGAGATATTGTTGGGGAACATACAGTGTTATTTGGAGGGAAAGGAGAGGTAATTGAGATTACTCACAGAAGTTATAATAGAGAAACATTTGCTATTGGAGCACTTGAAGCAGTAAAATTTATCTATAAAAAGGAAAAAGGATTATATGGAATGGAGGAGGTTATAAATGGAGGAGAGTAAAAGATTAAAAAAGTTACCACCATACCTTTTTGATGAGATACTGAAAAAGAAAAAAGAACTTATTGAGAAAGGAGTTGATGTAATAGATTTTGGGGTTGGAGACCCTGACCTTCCCACACCTGCCCATATTGTTGAAGCAATGAAGAAAGCCGTTGAAAATCCATCATATCACCATTATCCTTTAAGAAAAGGGTTGAAAGAATTCAGAAAGGCAATCTCAGATTATTACAGAAAAAATCACGGTGTGGATATTGACCCTGAAAGGGAAATATGTGTATTGATAGGGGCTAAAGAAGGGATAGCACATTTTCCATTTGCCTATGTGAATGAAGGAGATATTGTCCTTGTTCCTGAACCTGCTTATCCAGTTTACCACAGAAGCACAATCCTTGCAGGAGGAGAACCATATTTCTTACCTCTCCTGGAAGAAAATGATTTTTTACCCCAATTTGAAAAAATACCATCAGAGATACTTTCAAAAGCAAAAATTCTCTACCTCAATTACCCGAATAATCCAACAACTGCATTTGCAAAAGAAGAATTTTTGAAAGAAGCCATCTCTTTCTGTAAAAAATACGGTATAATCCTTGCCTATGATGCCGCTTACAGTGAAATCTATTTTGATGAAAAACCTGTAAGTTTTCTATCCATTGATGGGGCAAAGGATATAGGAATTGAGTTCAATACACTTTCAAAAACATATAATATGACTGGATGGAGAATAGGTTGGGCATGTGGAAATGAGAGACTTATTTCTTCACTCTGTAAAATAAAAGAAAATATTGATACTGGAGTTTTTGAAGCAATCCAGATTGCAGGTATTGAAGCGTTGAGTGGCCCGCAGGATTGTGTAAAGGAAATGAGAAATATTTATAAAAAAAGGAGAGATATATTTGCAGAGGGTATAAGAAAATTGGGATGGGATTTCAGATTGCCAAAGGGGACTTTTTATGTCTGGGTTAAGGGAGAAATAAAAGATTCAATTAAAATGGCAAAAATCCTTCTGGAAGAGACAAATATTGTCGCTATTCCAGGAGTTGGATTTGGGCCTTCAGGTGAAGGATATTTAAGATTTTCATTGACAATACCTGAAGACAGAATTATTGAGGGAATTAAAAGGATGGAGGAAAAATGGGGAAGAAAAAAGTAGCAATTGTTGTTGGAAGTAAAAACGATATTCCATACCTTGATGGAGCAAAGGAAATTCTTGAAGATTTTGGAGTGGAATATGAAATTTTCGTATTATCTGCACACAGAACTCTTGATGAAACAATCAGTTTTGCAAAAGAAGCAGAAAGTAAAGGGTTTGGTGTGATAATAGCATGTGCTGGAATGGCTGCTCATCTACCAGGAGTTATTGCTGCAAAAACAACCTTACCTGTAATTGGAGTCCCTTTACCAACAAGTGAGATAAAAGGGATTGATGCACTTTTAGCAATAGCACAGATGCCTTCAGGAGTCCCTGTTGGAACAATGGCAATAGGTAAGGCAGGAGTTAAAAATGCTGCCCTTTTTTCAATCTCCATCCTTGCAATTTCTGATGAAGAACTTAGAGAAAAACTTAAAAAATTCAGAGAAGAGTTAAAATAAAAAGAGGAGGGGAAAATGGCTGTATTTGCAAGGTATAAAGATGGGAAAGAAGTAAGTGAAGAAGTTTTTAAAGTTCTTGCAAAGTTTGCACCTGATGGAGTGATGGATGTTTTTGCTTCAGACCAGCACAGTTCATATAAGAAGTTAACAAATTCCTTTTTCAAACATATAGGAGAAGATAAAGAGGCAACAGATGATGATGTGAGGGAAGTATGCAGAAGATTTGCAAAACATTTGAAAGGACATGTCACCGCTGCATTATTTAACCATCTTGCTTTTTTAAGTGAAGGGTTCAGAGAATTGCTTGGCAGTGATATTCTTCTTATAGGAAGGCTGGAGGATACAAAACCGATTGAAGTTGATAATGGAAGAGGGAAAATTGCAAGACTTGCTGTACAGCCGGAAGAAGTGGCAGATAAAGTTGATGCTTTCAAAACACTTGTCTATTTAAACCCGAACCATAAGGAAAGCTGGGAGAAGAATAAAGAATGGCTTGCAGATATTTCTGAAAGGTGTGAAAAACTTGGAAAGCCTCTTTACAATGAGACTTTATTTTCAGGAGAACCTGAAGATTCAAAAGCAGATAAAGCAAAAAAACTTCCAGATGCACTGATTAAAATGGCTGAAGAATTCAGTTGCTTTGGAAATTTCTATAAAACGCAGGTCCCTGTTTTATGGGTTGAAGAGGATGGGAAAATAGTAAAAGTTGCAAGCCCTAAAGTTATAAGAGAGGTTGCAGAAGAGATGGAAAAAATATCTCCAAGACCTTTACTTCTTTTAAGTGCTGCTGTTGATTTTGAACAGTATTCTGTACAATATGGAACTGTCTGCGACCTTGTATCCGGTCCAATGTGTGGAAGAGCGTATTTCAAAGAAGTCTTCACAGACCCGAAAACAAAAGACTGGGACAGTCTGGAAGAATCATTTAAAATGATAGCCCTACCAAGAATCAAACAGATAAGGACACTTGCAAAAGTAATGGGAAGACCATGGTGGTATAAATTTGAATGGATGAGTAAAGAAGCAGAATCCATGATAAAAAAGGAAAGGGAAATAAAACCCGGTGTGAAAGCAGATTTCGGATATTAATAATTCTGATGGAAAAAATAGCAGTAACAACTACCGGCGGGGATGCTCCCGGAATGAATTGTGTTATAAGGGCAGTTGTAAGGACATCAATTTATTATGGAATGGAGATTTTTGGAATAAGAAGGGGATTTAAAGGGCTTTATGAGGATGATATTTTCAAAATGAGTTCAAGAGATGTAAGCGGAATAATAAATCAGGGAGGGACTATACTTAAAACAAAAAGATTCCCTGAATTTTCTGAGAGAAAAATAAGAGAAATTGCAATTAAAAATCTTAAAAAAAGGAAAATAGAAGGGCTCATCGTTATAGGTGGAGATGGTTCTGCAAAAGGGGCTTATTCACTTTATTCTGATTTCAATTTTCCTGTTGTTTTAATACCTGCTTCAATTGATAATGACCTTTATGGAACTGATTATACTGTTGGATTTGATACAGCAGTAAATACAGCAGTTGAAGCGATAGATAGAATAAGGGATACTGCTACAAGCCATGAAAGGGTCTTTATAATTGAGGTGATGGGAAGAGAAAAAGGGAATCTCGCAGTGGAAATTGCTCTTGCATGTGGAGCAGAGATAGTTCTCATTCCTGAAAGGAAAATGGAATGGAATGAGATTTTTGATGAGATTGAAAAACAGGAAAAGAGGGGAAAGGTAAGTTCTCTGATTATTGTTGCTGAAGGGGCTGGAAAAGCTTCTGAAATAGCAAAAATTTTACAGAAAAGATTCCCTGAAAGAGAAATAAGATTTTCTGTCCTTGGTTATATCCAGAGAGGAGGGAAACCCACATATTTTACAAGGACTATTGCAACAAAATTTGGATTTGAAGCAGTGAAGATGCTGAAAGAAGGAAAGTATGGATATATGGTTGGAATTAAAGGAGGAAATATTGTCCATATCCCCTTAAAAGAAGTTGTATCTGGGAAAAAGAGCCCCTCTTTTGAAAATCTGAAACTTATGGAAATTATGGCAATTTAATCAAAAAGGAGAAAAAAAATGAGAAGTGATTCAATGAAGAAAGGTATTCTGAGAAGTCCCCACAGAAGCCTGATGAAGGCAATGGGATATACCGATGAGGAGATAAAAAGACCGATTATAGGAGTTGCAAATTCAGCAAATGAAATAATCCCTGGACATATCCATCTTGATAATATAACAGAAGCAGTAAAAGAAGGGATCAGAATGGCAGGTGGAACACCCGTTGAATTCAGAACTATAGGAGTATGTGATGGTATAGCTATGGGACATGAAGGGATGAAATACAGTCTTGTATCACGAGAGATTATAGCAGATTCAATTGAAATCATGGCAAAAGCCCATCCTTTTGATGGAATAGTGCTGGTTGGTAATTGTGATAAGATTGTCCCCGGTATGCTTATGGCACTTTTCAGACTCAATATTCCAGCAATTTATGTAAGTGGTGGTCCAATGCTTTGCGGTAAACTCCCATCTGGAAAGAAAGTTGATTTAATCTCTGTTTTTGAGGGAATAGGGAAAGTATCAAAAGGTGAAATGAGTGAAGAAGAATTGAGGATAATGGAAGATGAAGGCTGTCCAGGCCCTGGCAGTTGTTCAGGGATGTTTACAGCAAACTCAATGAATTGTCTTGCTGAAGCGATAGGAGTTGCTCTACCTGGAAATGGAACAATTCCAGCAATTTCTGCAAAAAGGATAAGGCTTGCAAAATATACAGGTATGAAAATTGTTGAACTTGTAAAGAAGAAAATAAAACCAAAGGATGTAATAACAATTGAAAATTTTAAAAATGGAATATGTGTTGATATGGCAATAGGTGCTTCAACAAATACAGTATTGCATCTTCCTGCAATAGCAAAAGAGGCTGGAATAGAACTTCCACTCGATATCTTTGATGAACTGAGCAGAAAAGTTCCAAATATCTGCAAATTATCACCTGCTTCTGAACTTCATATTGAAGACCTTGATAGAGCAGGGGGTATCCCCGGTGTTATGAAAGAACTGAGCAAATGGAACCTTATCAATGTTGATGTTGATACAATTTATGGTAAAAAGTTAAAGGAAATCATAAAAGAAGCAAATATCTGGAACAGGGAAATAATAAGACCTTTAGAAAAGCCATTCCATCCTGAAGGTGGAATAGCAATACTTAAAGGTTCTCTTGCTCCTGAAGGTGCTGTGGTAAAGCAATCCGCAGTTTCTGAAAAAATGTTTAAATTTTCTGGCCCTGCAAAGGTTTTCAATTCAGAAGAGGAAGCACTTGATGCAATATTGAAAAATAAGGTAAAAGAAGGGGATGTGGTGGTAATAAGATATGAAGGGCCAAAAGGAGGCCCCGGAATGAGAGAAATGCTCGCTGTAACTTCTGCAATTGTTGGAAAGGGACTTGGAGAAAAAGTTGCACTTTTAACAGATGGAAGATTTTCAGGGGGGACAAGAGGAGCATGTATCGGTCATATAAGTCCTGAAGCAGAAGAGGGTGGTCCAATAGCATATGTGAAAGATGGTGATATTATAGAAATAGATATTCCTGGAAGGAGACTGGATTTGAAAGTATCAGAAGAAGAACTGGAAAAGAGAAGGAAAACAATGAAGAAAAAAGAAAAGAAATTAAAAGGTGTTTTGAAAAGATATTCAAAACTTGTAAGATCAGCAAACACAGGGGCAATACTGGAGGAATAAATGACAGAAAAAGAGAAGGCAAAAAAAGGGATAATAAGTGAAGGGATGAAGAAAGTTGCGGAAGAGGAAAAGATAGAAGTGGAGAAACTGGCAGAGTATATATCTGAGGGTAAGGTTGTAATTTTAAAACACAGAAATAAATACCTTGGAATTGGGAAGGGATTGAGAACAAAAGTAAACACAAATATTGGAACATCCCCTGATATGGCTGATATAAATTTAGAACTGGAAAAACTGGAAAAAGCATGTGAATATAAAACAGATACAGTTATGGATCTGAGCACTGGAGGGAAACTTGATGAAATAAGGAGGAAAATAATTGAAAATAGCCCAGTTCCTGTTGGAACAGTTCCAATCTATCAGGCAGCGATTGAGACCATTGAAGAGAAAGGAACAATTGTAAAGATGGAACCTGATAAAATTTTTGAAGTAATTGAAAGGCATGCAAAAGATGGAGTTAGTTTTATAACTGTCCACTGTGGAGTTAATTTAAAAACACTTGAAAGATTGAGGAAAAATCCAAGAAAAACAATGGTTGTAAGCAGGGGAGGGGCTTTTCTTATAAGCTGGATGATTTCAAATGAAAAAGAAAACCCTCTTTATGAAAACTTTGATAGATTGATTGAGATAGCAAAAAAGTATGATATCATCTTAAGTCTTGGGGATGGAATGAGACCTGGAAGCATTCTTGATTCAACTGATAGACCCCAGATTGAAGAATTGATAACTCTGGGAGAACTTACAGATATTGCATGGAGGGAAGATGTCCAGGTTATGATTGAAGGCCCTGGCCATATTCCAATCAACGAAATTCCAGCAAATGTTATTCTTGAAAAGAAAATATGTAAAGATGCACCTTTTTATGTTCTTGGACCTGTTGTAACAGATATTGCTCCTGGATATGACCATATAACATCTGCAATTGGAGCTGCAGTTGCTGGAATGTATGGGGCAGATTTTATATGTTATGTGACACCTTCTGAACATCTTGGTCTTCCAGGAGTGGAAGAGGTAATTGAAGGAGTAGTTGCAGCAAGAATTGCTGCTCATACAGCAGATATTGCTAAAAAAATTCCATCCGCAATAGAATGGGATATGGAAATGGATATTGCAAGGAAAGAAAGGAAATGGGAAAAACAGAAAAAGCTCTCAATTGACCCTGAAAAATTTGAAAAACTTTACAGAAAATACACCCCTTCAGAAAGAGATGTCTGCACCATGTGCGGGAAGTATTGTGCTTTAAAAATTGTTGAAAAATCATTAAAGACAAAAATCATTTTCTAAAATGGAAAGGATAAGGAAATACGGAGATAAAGTTTTGAGAAGGAAAAGTAAAGAAGTGAAAGATATTGATGAGAAAGTCCAGAAAATAATTAAAGATATGAAAGAAGTATTATTCAGGGCAAAAGGAATTGGACTTGCAGCCCCACAGATAGGAATCCTTAAAAGAATTTTTCTTGCAATCCATCCTGATAATAAAAATCTCATCGTTGTTATAAATCCTGTGATAGTTGAAAAATCTGGAAAGGAAATAGATATGGAAGGATGTCTTAGTTTTCCAGGTGTCTACTTTTCCATACCGAGAGCAAAAAAAGTTGTAATTTCCGGAATCAATGAGAAAGGAAAAGAAATAGAGATTGAGGGAGATGGTCTTCTTGCAAGGTGTTTCCAGCATGAAATTGACCACCTCAATGGAGTATTAATCATTGATTATGCGACAGAAGAGGAGAAGAAATTGTGGAAAGAAAAACTCCAGCAGATTAAAAGAAATGGTTCCTGAATATATTGTCTCATTCAATACAAGTTTTTTCCCTGTTGAAGAAGTTGATTTTTTAATAGTCGGTGGAGGGATAGCAGGTTTAAGGGCGGCTATTGAATTGAAAGATTATAATACTGTGATTATTTACAAAAATGGTCTTGAAGAAACAACAACTTACAATGCTCAGGGTGGAATTGCTGTCGGCATTGGAGAAAATGATTCTCCAGAAAACCATCTTGAAGATACAATCCGTGTTGGATGTGGAATAAATAAAAAAGAGGCTGTAAAAATTCTTGTTTATGAAGGAATAGAAAGAGTAAAGGAATTGATTGACTGGGGAATAAACTTTGACAAAATAAATGGAAAATACCATTTCACAAAAGAGGGGGGACATTCTTCCAAAAGGATATTACATGCAAATGGAGATATGACAGGAAGAGAAATCATAAAAACTCTTTACAAAATAATCTCCCTTTACCCAAAAATTAAAATCTTCCATAATTTTTTTCTAATTGACCTCATCACATTTGATGATGAAGTGAGGGGTGCTTTAATCCTTGATTGTTCAAAAAATTCATTATTGATAATTCAGGCAAGAAGCATAATACTTGCTACTGGTGGAGCAGGGCAGATATTCCAGGAAACAACAAATCCACCATCAATAACAGGAGATGGACACTCTGCTGCTTATAGAAAAGGAGCAGAATTTACAGATCTGGAATTTTTCCAGTTCCATCCAACAACCCTTTATATAGCAGGTGCTCCAAGATTCCTCATTTCAGAAGCAGTAAGGGGGGAAGGTGGTGTTCTGAGAAATGTAAATGGTGAAAAATTTATGGAATCATACCATCCTCTTGGAGACCTTGCACCAAGAGATATTGTTGCAAGAGCAATAGTTGACCAGATGAAAAAAACAAATTCAAACTGTGTCTTTCTTGATGTTTCAAATATCCCGCTCAGCATTTTCAAAAAGAGATTCCCTTACATTTATTCTGTATGCAATTTATACAAGATAAAAATTCCAAAAGAACCGATACCTGTAAGGCCATCTGCTCATTACTTTATGGGAGGGATAAGGACAGACTTATGGGGAAGAACAAATTTAAAGAATCTCTATGCATGTGGAGAAATAGCATGTACAGGAGTCCATGGAGCAAACAGACTTGCAAGTAATTCCCTTCTTGAAGGGCTTGTATTTGGAGCAAGAGTTGGAAAAATTATAAAGGAAAATCTCCCTCCAAAAGCAGGCAGAATAAAGATAAAGTATAATTTCCCCCAGAAAACAGATATTTTAATTGATAGAGAAGACCTTAAGAGATCAATAAGGAGCCTTATGTGGAGAAATGTTGGTATTGAAAGGGACAATGAATTATTAAGTTATGCTTATGAAAAATTGAAAAATTGGGAAAAATATGCTTTTATAAAAGAATTTAATGAAAAGGAGGGTTTTGAATCTCAAAATATGCTTATTCTGGCAACTTTAATAACAAAAAGTGCTTTACTCAGAAAGGAAAGCAGAGGGGTGCATTACAGGAAAGATTATGCAGAGGAAAAGGATGAATGGAAAAAACATATAATTTTGAAGAAAGGTAAAGTTTTTTTCAGAAAGGAAATATAAAATGAGAGAGAAAAAAGTTCCTGTTAAAAAACAGCCACCTTCTGAAAGAATAAAAAATTTCAACGAAGTATCCTTAGGATATACAGAAAAAGAAGCAATCCAGGAAGCAGAAAGATGTCTGCAGTGTAAAAATGCTCCATGCATAAAGGGATGTCCTGTAGAAATTGAAATTCCAAAATTTATCAAAGAGATAAGGGAAGGTAATTTTAAAAAAGCATTTGAAATAATTTATGAGAAAAATACATTACCAGCAATTTCCGGGAGAGTATGCCCGCAGGAAACACAATGTGAAGCCTTCTGCACACTTTCAAAAAAATGGGAACCAGTAGCAATTGGAAGACTTGAAAGGTTTGTTGCGGACTGGGCAAGGAAAAATAATGTTTACCCATCAATTACAAAAGTGGAATTCAAAAATTATAAAGTTGCAGTTGTTGGTTCAGGGCCTGCAGGATTAACATGTGCATCTGAACTTGCAAAAAATGGAATAAAAGTTACAATCTTTGAATCACTCCACCTTCCTGGAGGAGTTCTCACATATGGAATACCTTCATTCAGATTACCAAAGGATATTATCTTTTATGAGATAGAATATATCAAAAAACTTGGAGTTGAGATAAAAACAGATATAATAATTGGAAAGACTTTAAGTATAGATGACCTGTTTGGACTTGGATATAAGGCAATTTTTATAGGAAGTGGAGCAGGACTCCCTTCTTTCATGGGTATACCTGGAGAAAATCTTTTAAGAGTCTATTCTGCAAATGAATTCCTTACAAGAATAAATCTTATGAAAAGCTATAAATTCCCTGAATACGATACACCCATAAGCATAGGGAAAAAGGTTGCTGTGATAGGTGGTGGGAATGTTGCAATGGATGCTGCAAGGTGTTCTTTAAGATTGGGAGCTGAAAATGTGACTGTCCTTTACAGAAGAACTGAAAAAGAGATGCCTGCAAGAAGGGAAGAATATGAAAATGCAATTGAAGAAGGAGTGAATTTTGAATTTCTTGTCCAGCCACTTGAGATAAAAGGAGACAAAAACGGTTATGTAAATGGGATTAAAATTATAAGGAATAAACTTGGTGAACCTGATGAAAGTGGAAGGAGAAAACCAGTACCAATCCCTGGAACAGAGACAATTTTAGAATTTGATACTGTAATAGTGGCAATTGGACAGAGACCAAACCCCTTAATTCCCAGGGCATATCCAAAATTTAAACTCGGAAAACATGGAAATATCATTGTTGATGAAAATGGATTCACTGGAATAAAAGGAATTTATGCTGGAGGAGATATCACCACAGGAGCAGCAACTGTAATAAGTGCAATGGGAGCAGGGAAAAGAGCAGCAAGGGCAATTATTGAATACCTCTCCTCATTGTGATATTCTAAATTTATAAAAGGGGGTGAAAATGTTACTGTTATTGATAGGTATTTTCCTCTTTTTTATCCTTGCAAATTCAATAAAAATAGTCACAGAATATGAAAGGGGGGTTATTTTCAGACTCGGAAGACTTGTTGGGGCAAGGGGTCCAGGTTTGATATTTATTATTCCAATAATTGAAAGGATGGTGAAAGTCAGTTTGAGAACACTTACTTTTGATGTAACACCACAGGAAGTTATGACAAAAGATAATGTTCCCATAAAAATAAATGCTGTTGTATGGTTCAGAGTAATGGACCCGGTAAAAGCAGTTGTGGAAGTCGAAAATTACCAGCTTGCAACAATGCAGATTGCTCAAACAACTTTAAGGGGAGTGGCTGGACAGCTTGAACTTGATGAAATACTTGCGGAAAGAGAAAAAATCAACCAGAGATTGCAGAAAATTATAGATGAGCAGACAG
>QNCF01000007.1 GCA_003644395.1 Candidatus Omnitrophota bacterium | reverse complement strand
ATTATTAACTTTTTCTTCATTGCTTTATTATATTACTTCTGTTAAAATAAAAAAATCAAGAGGAAAAAATGGATTATTTATGGGAGAGCAGACTTGGAAGTAAATTAAATGAGAAGGTAAAGAAGTTCACCTATTCCATAGATATAGATAAAAAACTTGCCCTTTATGATATAAAAGGAAGTATTGTCCATGCTCAGATGCTTGAAAAAATTGGAATTCTCAGCAAAAGCGAAAGCAAAATTATTATTAAAGGATTGAAGGATATAAAAAAAGAGATTGAGAAAGGTAAATTTATTTTTAAACCAACAGATGAAGATATCCATACAGCAATTGAAAGGAGATTGGTTGAAATTACAGGGAAAATTGGAGAAAAAATACATACAGCCCGTTCAAGGAATGACCAGATTGTTCTGGATGAAAAGATGTATTTAAAAGATAGTGTTAATAATATATTGTTTCTTATTACAAAATATCAGATTTCACTTTTAAAATTGAGTGAGAAGGTCTTTCCATATATATTTACTGCATACACTCATCTTCAGCAGGCTCAACCATTACTTCTTTCCCACTATCTTATTGCTCATATTGAAATGGCTGAAAGGGATAAAGAAAGATTTGAAGATTCTTTTAAAAGAATAGATATTCTTCCATTAGGAGCAGGAGCATGTTGCGGAACCTCAATACCTGTTGATAGAGAATTTGTTGCAAAAAAACTTGGTTTTTCAAAAATTTCAGGAAATAGTATTGATACTGTGAGTGATAGAGATTTTATAATTGAAACAGCAAGTAATTGTGGAATTTTGATGGTTCATCTTTCAAGATTATGCGAGGATTTTATCTTGTGGAATACTGAAGAATTTGGTTTTTTGGAAATACCCGATGAATTTGCTACAGGTTCAAGTATAATGCCACAAAAGAAAAATCCAGATATTTTTGAATTGATAAGAGGAAAGACCTCCACTGTTATTGGAGATATAAATTCTCTTTTTGTTTTGGAGAAAGGGCTTCCTCTTTCATATAATAGAGATTTACAGGAAGACAAAAGGAGCATCTTTGAAATCATTGAAATAACATCTTCATGCCTTGAAATTCTATCTGAAATTATTCCAAAACTTAAATTTAAATATAGAAGAATGAAGGAAAACATTTCTCCATTTACTCTTGCTACTGATCTGGTTGAAAATCTTGTTAAAAAAGGAGTGCCTTTCAGAAGTGCTTACAATATATGTGGACAGATTGTAAAATACTGCTTAAAGAATAAAAAGGATTTCAATTCCTTATCTCTTGAAGAATACAGAAAATTCTCTCCTTTAATAGATAAAAAGATGATTGAAAACTTAACAGTTGAAAAATCTGTTGAGGAGAAAATTTCACAGGGAGGAACATCTCCGGATTTGGTGAAAAAGGAAATTGCAAAATGGAAGAGAAAATTGAAAAGATATTTGGGAAAAATTTCAAATATAAAAAAGGAAAATTCTATGTAGAAGATATACCTGCTGAAAAAATTGCTGTTAAATATGGAACTCCTTGCTATGTATACAGTTATAATTTTATTGTCCAGCAGATAGAGAAAATAAAGAAAAGTTTTTCTCCTTTATCACCTCTTATATGCTTCTCAGTAAAATCAAATTCAAATATTTCAATCCTTAAAATTATGAAAGAAAATGGACTTGGAGCAGATGTGGTTTCTGAAGGGGAGTTGAGAAGAGCTCTTCTGGCAGGATTTCCTCCATCTTCAATAGTTTTTGCAGGGGTTGGTAAGAAAGAGGAGGAGATAGAGTTTGGTGTGAAAAATGGGATATTATGTTTTAATGTTGAAAATGAGGAAGAACTCAATATTATTGAGAAATTTGGAAGAAAATATAAAAAATCAATAACCTGTAATCTCAGGTTAAATCCTGATGTTGGAGTTAAAACACACAGTTATATAAAAACAGGGAAGGAAGAGAATAAATTTGGAATTGACCTGGCTACTGCAGAAAAAATTATTAAAAGCAGTAAAAGGTATAAATGGGTAAAGATTAAAGGTCTGCATTTCCATCTCGGTTCTCAAATCAAGGATGTTTCACCTTTTATTGAAGCGATTGGAAAGGTGAAAAAGTTCTGTTTAAAGGTAAATTTCAAGCCAGAGATTCTTGATATAGGTGGAGGATTTGGTATTCCTTATAGACCTGATGATAGGGTTTGTGATATTTCTGAATTTGGTAAAAAGATATGTGATTCTCTTAAAGATTTTGGAATTAAAAAGTTAATAATTGAACCTGGAAGGTTTATCATTGGAAATGGTGGAGTTTTAATTGCAAAGGTTCTTTATGTAAAGAGGAGGAAAAGGAAAAATTTTATTATTGTTGATGCTGGAATGAATGATCTGATAAGACCTTCACTTTATCATGCTTACCATATGATTCTTCCTGCAAAATTGAGAAAAAATGGGAAAATAAAGGCAGATGTTGTTGGTCCTATCTGCGAGACTGGAGATTATCTTGGGAAGGATATTGAGTTTCCATCTGCACCGGAAATTGGGGATTTTATAGTGGTTATGGGAGCAGGAGCATATTGTTTCACTCTTTCCTCAAATTATAACAGCAGACCAAGGCCATGTGAAATTCTTGTAAATGGAAAAAGAGAAAAAATTATAAGGGAAAGGGAAAAATATGAAGATTTATGGAGAGGTGAAAAGTGAAAAGTTTTTCGTTCTGTAAATCTTCATATTCTCATCTATAATAATCCCTTCAACATTTTTAATTCTGTTTAAAAGTTCAAGTCCTTTCTTGACACCAAGAACAAAGCATCCAGTGGCAAGACCATCTGCAGTTGCACAATCAGGAGCAATAACTGTTACGCTTAAAGGGATATTATAAGTTGATTTTCCTGTTTTTGGATTTACAATATGTCCAAATTTTTCCTTTTTTATTTTTATATATCTTTCATAATTACCTGATGTTGCAACTCCTTTCCCACTTAAATTTATAACCTCTATTATTTTACTTCTTTCTTTTGGATTCCTTATCCCTATTTTCCAGTATTTTCCCTCTGGATTTAAACCAAAACAATAAATATCTCCTCCAGCATTTATAAGGCCATTTTTTATCCCTTTCTTTTTGAGAAATTCTGCAATTTTATCCACTATGAAACCTTTTGCAATCCCACCAAGGTCTATTTCCATCCCTTTCTTCAATATCAGAATATTCCCCTCAATTTTTAATTTCTTCCATCCAACATATTTAAGTACTTTTTTAATCTCTGTTTCTGAGGGAGGGCGGTTTTTCTTCTTTGCCTCTCTGTACAGATCAAGTAATGGCTTACATGTTATATCAAATGCTCCATCTGTTAATTTACTTATTTCTATTGCCTTTAATATTACCTGTTTTGTATCATCAGAAATTTTCCACTTTTTATTTTTATTCACAAGGCTTATTTCACTTTCCGGATTGAATATACTCATCTTATTTTCAAATTCTTTAATTTTCTTGAATGCTTCTTCAATAATCTTTTTGCTTTCTGGCTTCTTTTCTATTTTTATTTCAACATATGTTCCAAGTGCAATCTCTGTCTCTGTAATCAATGGATATGGGAATATTTTCCCAACAAGAAGAAAGATTACTGGAAATGTAAATAAAATTTTTGACATTTTAAAGCCCCTGGTTTATATTATTCTAACCTTTTATTCAAAGATGGGTCAATGAAGAGAATTATTATAACAGTAGGCGGAGAATACCATCCTTTCGAAGAAGTTGGAAAATACCTTTCTGAAAAATTAAAAGAAGAATATGATGTTTTGCTTTTAAATAATACAGATTTTCTCAATTCTGAGGAATTATTCAATTTTGATGCACTGGTTTTTTATACACAGGGAGGTTTTCTCCACCAAACACAGGAGAAAAATTTAATAAAATTTGTAAGGGAAGGCGGAGGATTTGTTGGTATCCACTCAGCAAATGCCTCATTTAAGGAAAATGAGGGATACATAAAATTAATCGGAAGCAGATTTATAAAACACGGAGAACCATGTGAATTTGAAATAATCATAAAAAAGAATCACTTTATTACTCAGGGGATAAAGCCTTTTAAGGTTTTTGATGAGTTTTATATAAGTGAAAAGGTTGATTTTAAGGAGGAAGATGTTCTTTTTTCTGGATACCTTGAAGGGAAAGAGCATCCTTTGGGATATGTGAAAAAATACGGTAAGGGAAGGATTTTTTATTTCTCACCAGGGCATGGAATGGAGACATTTTTAAATCCAAATTTTATGGAGATCATCAGAAGGGGTATCAGGTGGGTTTGTGGTGAATAAATTATTTTTTTATCTTTTCCATTACACGTGAAAGAAGGGTTTCTTCATCAGGTATATTTCTTGTATCTATTTTTGTATGCATGAAGGCATCAATAAATACTCTTATCAATGTATTTTTTGTAATCCTTTCCTTTCTGTAAGGAGCTGTTCTGTTCTTCTTAATTTCTCTTACAAGTTTTTCAAGAAATTCAAGCTGGTCTTCTCTCAGAAGGGTTGTCAGCCTTACTTCAAAAGTTTGAAATTTTGGTATTCTTTCTTCTTCTTTTTTTTCCTTTTTTTCTTCCTTTTTTTCAATGGTCGGTTTTATCCATGCAAGAGGGTTTTTCCCCAGCCCTGTTTTTTTCATTTTCTTTTCTCCTGTTTTAATATTTCCTTTGTCAATTTAAAGTAATCTTCTGCCCCATGAGATTTTGAAGAGAATTCATCAATTGTTTTTCCAAAACTCGGCGCTTCAGCAAGTCGTACATTTTCTCTTATTTTTGTTTTAAAGACTTTATCCTTAAAATACTCCTTTACCTTCTGTGCCACCTCTCTGCATATATTTTTCCTTTTATCAAACATTGTAATAATTACACCTGTTATTTTGAGTTCAGGGTTTAATCTTTCTTTCACGATATTTATTGTCTGCAATAGTTTGGTCAATCCTTCAAGAGCAAAGAATTCTGCCTGGATCGGGATAAAAATTTCCTTCACAGTTGTAAGGGCATTGAGGGTCAGAAGACCAAGAGAAGGTGGGCAATCTATTATAATGTAATCAAATTTTTTCTGGCATTTTTTCAAAGACTCCCTCAATATAATCTCTCTTCCAACTTCATTTACAAGTTCAATTTCCGCACTTGCAAGTTCAAGTTTTGAAGGAAGAAGAAAAAGGTTTTTTAATTTTGTTGGAAGAATTGCATTTTCAATTTCTGTTTCATTCAGAAGTATTTCATATACTGAGTTTCCAATATTTGGAGGTTCAAATCCAAGATGTATTGTTGTATGAGCCTGAGGGTCAAGGTCAATAAGCAGAACTTTTTTACCGAATTTTGAAAGGTAAGCACCAACATTAACAACTGTTGTGGTTTTTCCAGAGCCTCCTTTCTGATTGATTACAGCTATTTTTCTCATTTTCAAAGTTCTGAAGTTATGAAGTATTATAAAAATTGATGGAAATCTTGTCAAGAAAAGCGCTTTATGTTAAATTTCAAATATGGAAATCAGAGGAACAACAAAACTCACTGGTTTATTCGGATATCCTGTTTCCCATTCACTCTCTCCTGTTTTCCAGAATGCTGCCTTTGAACACCTGGGAATTGATTGTGTATATATTCCACTTGAAGTAAAACCAGAAAATCTTGAAATTGCTGTTGAGGCGATAAGAGTCTTTAATTTTGTTGGAGTTAATGTAACAATTCCTCACAAAAGAAGTATTGTCAATTTTATGGACGAGATAGATGAGGAAGTTGAGATTCTTGGTGTTGTTAATACTGTTTGTAATAAGAATGGCAAATTGAAAGGATATATTACGGATGGAAAAGGTTTTGTAAAATCATTGAAGGAAGAGGGGAAGTTTACAGTTAAGGATAAAGTTGCATTTATTCTTGGAGCAGGTGGTTCAGCATATGCAATAAGTGGAGCTCTTGTTAGAGAAAAGATAGGGAAAATTTATATAATAAACAGGACATATGAAAATGGGATTAAATTGAAGGAACACCTTAAGGAAAAAATGAAATTCACAGAGGTTGAAGTTATCCCATTTGAAAAAAGAAATGAAAGAGATTATTGGAAAGAAGCAGATTTAATAATAAATACAACATCCGTTGGAATGAAGGAAGGGGATGTTTCTCTCATTGAAGAGAAAAATTTGGCTTATGCATCTTTTATTTATGATATTGTTTATAACAGGAAAACAGAACTTATTAAATCGGCTGAAAAACTGGGGATTCCTCATCTTGATGGAATTTCAATGCTTATATATCAAGGAGCAATATCATTTGAAATATGGACAGGGAGGAAAGCACCAGTTGATGTTATGAGGAGAAGATTATATCAATTTTTGACTGGAGAAGGATATAATAAAAAATATGGAGATTAAAAGTTTCAAATTTAAAATTTTCTTAACCTCATTCGCCATTTTGCTGATTTCAGGGGCTGTTGTCTTTTACCTGTTTTACAGATTCACAGTTTTCTACAGTATCTCACATCTTAAGGAAAATTATAAAAAAATTTCACAATCAATCACATTTATGATTAATCCATATGGTATTTCAGATAAAAAGGAAATTTCAAGAAAATTAAGGGAAGTAAAAGAAATGCTACCTTCAATCAGTGATATCTTTATTGTAAAAAAGGAAGCAGGGGCTCTTAAATATTATCTTCATATTGGAGAAAACAGAAATTTATTTACCTCTGATATAGATTTTCCTCTTTCTTTCCTTATTCCAATCTCTGAGGTGAAAAAGGTTTCCGGGAAGGGACTGGTTCTTTCATCTTATACTCCTATAAAAGACAGGAATGGTGAAACAGTTGGGATATTGGGAATTGAAACAAAAGGTGGATTTTTGAAAGAGTTTGTGGGAGATATAAGGAAAAATATTTTTCTGATTTTCCTTGTCTGGCTTTCCATTTCTTTTACAGGAAGTGCAATCGCTTCAGAAATTTTTTATTCTCCAGTTAAGAGATTTTATTTAAAAATAAAAAGTATATATGAAGGGGGAAAAGAGAAAAAGGTGAATATAGAAAGTAAAGACGAATTTGGAGAAATTGCTTATTTTTTCAATAAAATAATTTCCCACCTTTTAAGTACAAAGAAATTATTACAGGATTACTTTTACAAGACACTCCATACACTTGTAAGGGTTATGGAAGAGAAAGATCCGTATACAAAAGGGCATTCTGAAAGAGTTGCCAAATATTGTGAAAGGATTGCTTTGAGACTGAAGATGCCTGAAGAGAAAGTGAGATTGCTTAAAGAGATAGCGATGCTACATGATATCGGTAAAATTGGTATTCCAGAAGGGATTCTTAACAAAAAAGGCACTCTTGATGAAAAAGAATGGGAGATAGTTAAAAAACATCCTGTTATTGGAGAGAAAATATTGAGGGAAGTTTTCTTGAATAAAGAACTTCTTGAAGCGATAAGACACCATCATGAACATTATGATGGAAAAGGTTATCCGGATGGTTTGAAGAAAGAGGAGATAAATTTGATGGCGCAGATAATATCAGTGGCAGATGCATATGATGCAATGACTTCTCAAAGACCATATAGAGGTCCTTTCACAAAACAGCAGGCAATTGAAGAACTCTTGAAAAAGAAGGGAACTCAATTCAATCCAAAGATAGTTGATATTTTCATAAAGGTTTTGAAAGAAGAATATAAGGTATAATATGGATTTAAAAGGAGAGGAATATGTTGAGATTTCTCACAGCAGGTGAATCGCATGGAAAAGGGCTTATTGCCATACTTGAAGGGATGGTTGCAAATTTACCACTTTTACCTGAAGATATAAATTCTGAACTTAAAAGAAGGCAGAGAGGATATGGAAGGGGAGAGAGGATGAAGATAGAGGCTGATGAAGTTGAGATAATTTCAGGTGTAAGAGGGGGGAAGACAACAGGTTCTCCAATAGGGATGTTAATAAGGAATAAAGATTGGGAAAACTGGAAGGAAGTTATGAAAATTGAAGGAGAATGTAAAGGAGGAGAAAGATATATTCCAAGACCAGGGCATGCAGATTTTCCTGGATATTTAAAATATAATCTTTCAGATATAAGAGATGTGATGGAAAGAGCAAGTGCAAGGAATACCGCTTCACAGGTTGCTGTTGGAGCAATATGCAAGAAGTTTTTGAATGAATTTGGTATCAAAATTTATAGCAGAGTTATTCAGATTGGAGAGATAAAGGATACATCTGATTATAGGGAAGTTTTTAAAAATTATGAAAAGATAGAGAGTTCTGATGTCAGGGCATTATATAAAGAAAAAGAGATGAAAAGAGTTATTGATAGGGCAAAAGAGAGTGGGGATACTGTTGGTGGAATTTTTGAAATAATTATAACAGGCCTATGTCCTGGCCTTGGAAGTTATATACAATGGGATAAAAGACTGGATGGTAAATTATCATTCATTTTGATGAGTATTCCTGGTGTGAAAGGAGTTGAGGTAGGGGCTGGTTTTTCTGCCAAATCATTTTATGGTTCTGAATTCCATGATGAATTTTTTATTGAAAATGGAAAGGTGAAGAGAAGAAGCAATAATGCTGGTGGTATTGAAGGAGGGATTACAAATGGAAATGATATATGGATCAAATGTATGATGAAGCCAATTTCTACATTGAAAAAGGGATTAAATTCATTTGATGTGAGAGATAAAAGGGAAGTTAAAAGTGAATATGAAAGGTCTGATGTATGTGCAGTTGTTCCTGCCTCAATTATTGGAGAAAATGTATCTGCTTTTATAATAGCAGATGCTTTTTTGGAAAAATTTGGTGGAGATTCACTGGAAGAAACAAAAAGGAATTACAGGGAATATTTAAGGAATATTGAAAAATATTTCTGAAGATGAACATAGTTCTCACAGGTTTTATGGGGACAGGTAAGACTGTTACAGGTAAGATTGTTTCTGAGAGACTCGGAATGGAATTTATTGATACAGATAAGATTATTGAAGAGAGAGAAAAAGACAGGATTGTGAGGATATTCCAGACAAAAGGGGAAAAATATTTTAGAAAAATTGAGGAAGAAGTGATAGAGGAAGTTTCAAAGAAAGATAACTGTGTGATAGCAACAGGCGGAGGCGCAATTATAAGTGAGAGGAATTTTAAAAATTTGAAAAAGAATGGTATTCTGATATGCCTTTCAGCAAAACCTTCTGTGATTTTCAAAAGAACATTCTCTTCAAAAGATAGACCATTACTTTTGAAATCAAAACCTGCAATCCAGATAATAAAAGAACTTCTGGAAAAGAGGAAACCTTACTATTCAAAAGCAGATTATACAATAGATACTTCTTCCCTTAAGCCAGAACAGGTGGCTGAAAAGATTATAGAGATTTATAAGAATGAAAAAAATAAAAACAAAACTTGATGGTTGCTGTATTTACATAGGATATCCGCTTGAAAGGATAGGAGAAAAGTTAAAAGATAAGAAGTTTGGGGAGAAAGTTTTTATATTAACTGATAAGAATGTATCAAGAATTTACGGGAAGGTGGTTGAGGAAAGTATAAAAAGGGCAGGAAAGGAAGTTTTTCTTTTTGAAATAGAGCCTGGAGAAGGTTCCAAAAGTTTTGAAAATAGTTATAGAATAATAAAGGAATGTTCAAAGTTCGGAATGGAAAGGATTGATACAATAGTTTCTCTTGGTGGTGGTGTTGTTACTGATATCGGGGGATTTGTTTCTTCTATTTATTTAAGAGGGATAAATTCTGTTTATGTTCCAACAACTTTACTTGCACAGGTAGATGCAGCGATTGGTGGAAAAACAGGTGTTAATTTACCGTGGGGGAAAAATCTTATAGGTAGTTTTTATCAGCCGAATTTCATATATATTGATTTTGAAACTCTTTCCACTCTTCCACACTCTGAAATTATACAGGGTCTTGCAGAGGTGATAAAGTATGGAGTTATAAAGGATGAGGAATTTTTTGAATTTCTTGAAAAATTTGACTATGAAAGCATCAGGAAAAGGTATAATTATATCATTGAAAAGAGCATAAAGATAAAGATTGGAATAGTGGAGAAAGATGAGAAAGAAGAAGGGTTAAGGGAGATTTTAAATTTTGGACATACACTTGGACATGCAATTGAAATATCAAATCTTGGAAAGTACAATCATGGTGAAGCCGTTGCTCTTGGTATGGTTGGTGAGACTTATCTTTCATGTGAAATGGGGATATGCAAGAAAGATGTTCTTAAAAGAATAATAAATGTTTTAAAAAAATATCATTTACCATATGATTTGAGAAAGGTTAAAATTATGGATATCGGCGAGTTTATGGATTATGATAAAAAAAGGAGGTTTGGTAAACTCAGATTTGTATTGCCTGAGAGAATTGGGAAGGTGAGAAGGGGAGTGGAAATTGATAAGGATTTTATTGTAAAAAAATGGAAGGAGATTGATAAGTTATGGATAGATTGAAGAAATTGAGAGAAGAGATTGATAAGATAGATTTAAAATTACTTGAACTTTTAAATAGAAGGGCAGAACTTGTTAAAGAGATAATTAAGGAGAAGGAAAAGAGGAATATGGATATTTTTGACCCGACAAGGGAAAGAAAGATTATAGAAAAGTTAATGAAAAGTAATAAAGGCCCTCTTGAAAAAAGTGATATAGAGATGTTTATGGAGACAGTATTTAAAATTTTCAGGGGAATGAAAAAGCAGATTAAAATTGCTTATCTTGGACCGGAGGGAACTTTCACTCATCAGGCAGCACTTAAAACTTTTGGTGAAAAAAGTATTTATATTCCATGCAAAACAATAGAGCAGGTGTTCATTGAGGTTGAGAAAGACAGGGCAGATTACGGGGTCGTTCCGATAGAAAATTCAACTGAAGGTATTGTCACACATACCATTGATATGTTTATGGAAAGCGAGTTGAAAATTATTTCAGAGGTATTTTTATCGATCCACCATTATCTTTTATCACGGGAGAAGTCACTGAAAAAGATTAAAAAAATTTATTCCCATCCACAGGCAATTTCTCAGTGTCAAAAATGGATAGAGGAAAATCTTCCAGGTGTTAAAATCATTGAAACTGAGAGCACATCAAAAGCAGCAAAGAGAGTGAAAAGAGAAAAATATTCAGGTGCAATAGGTTCAGCAATTTCTGCAAAGATTTATAAATTGAATATCCTTGCAGAGAAAATAGAAGATTTCAGAGAAAATATAACAAGATTTCTTGTAATAGGAAAGGAAATACCTGAAAGGAGCGGGAACGATAAGACTTCCATTTTGTTTTCAATAAAAGATAGAGTTGGAGCACTCCATGATATGCTTTTACCTTTTAAAAAAGAGGGGATTAATCTAACCCGTTTAGAATCAAGACCGAGCAAGAAGAAAGCATGGGATTATGTATTTTTTGTTGATTTTATCGGACATAAGGATGATGAGAATGTGAAAAGGGCATTGAAGGAACTTGAGGAAAACAGTGTATTTTTAAAAATTCTCGGTTCATATCCAAAAGGAGGATAAGATGGCAGACCTTATAGTGATGAGTGCAAAAGCCACAGAAGAAGATATAAATAGAGTTGTGGAAAAGATTAAAAGTCTGGGATTCCAGGTAAATATAAGTAAAGGCGAGGAGAAGATAATTATTGGAATTATTGGTGATACGAGAGGGCTTTCTGATGAGAATTTTAAATTACTTCCAGGCGTTGTTGAGGTTATAAGTATCCTTAAAGATTATAAACTTGCAAGCAGAGAGTTCCATCCTGAAAATACAGTTATAAAAATTGATGGGGTTGAAATAGGTGGTGAAGAATTTGTTATGATAGCAGGGCCATGTGCTGTGGAAAGTGAAGAACAGGTTTTAAAGACAGCAGAATTTTTAAAAAATAAAAAATGCAAAATTTTAAGAGGAGGTGCTTTTAAACCAAGAACCTCTCCCTATTCATTTCTTGGACTTGGGAAAAAAGGACTTGAAATTTTAAAATATGCAAAGGAAAAAACAGGACTTTTGATTATTACAGAGGTTCTTTCTCCAGAAGAAGTGGAAATGGTTGCAGAAGTAGCAGATATCTTACAGATAGGTGCAAGGAATATGTTCAATTATAGATTGCTCCAAAGAGTTGGGAAAATAGATAAACCTGTCCTTTTGAAAAGAGCATTCCATGCCAAAATTTCTGAATTCCTTAATTGTGCAGAATATATATTAAAGGAAGGGAATAATAAAGTAATTTTGTGTGAAAGAGGGATAAGGACTTTTGATTCTGAATTCACAAGGAATACCCTTGATTTAACAGCAATCCCTGTTTTGAAGAGAGAGAGCCATCTTCCTGTTATAGTTGACCCGAGCCACGGGACAGGGAGAAGAGACCTTGTGATACCGATGAGTAAAGCTGCTATTGCAGCAGGAGCAGATGGTTTAATGATAGAGGTCCATCCAAAACCTGAGGAAGCCCTTTCTGATGGTTTCCAGTCCCTCAATTTTGAAATGTTTGAGAAGTTAATTGAAGAGATAGAACCTATAATAAAGACAGTTGGGAGAAGATTTTAAAGAATGGATGTTGAAATACAGAATTCAGGAAAGATTGAAGGTGAAATTGAGGTTCCTGGAGATAAGTCCATAACCCACAGAGCATTGATATTTGGAGCAATCTGTAAGGGAGATGTAACTGTTTACAATCCACTTAAAAGCCAGGATTGTAAGGCAACAGTTGATTGTTTGAGGAAATTGGGAGTGGAGATTATCCAGAAGGAGGAGAAGTTTACAGTGAAGGGTAGAGGAGGGGAATTTGAAGAGCCTGATGATGTTCTTGATTGTGGAAATTCAGGGACAACAATGAGGATTCTTTCAGGTCTTCTTGCATCTCAGAAATTCTATTCTATCCTTACAGGTGATGATTCTTTAAGGAAAAGGCCTATGAGAAGGATAATTGAACCATTGAGATTGATGGGAGCAAAAATTTTTGGAAGGAGCAATGATAATTTTCCTCCAATCACAATAATAGGGAATGAATTGAGATCTGTTATTTATAAACTTCCTGTTGCCTCAGCCCAGGTAAAAAGTTGTTTAATTCTGGCTTCTTTATTTGCTGAAGGAACATCTGAAATTGAAGAACCCGGAATTTCAAGAGATCATACAGAAAGGATGGTTAAATATCTATCCGGAAAAATTGAAAAGAGAGGAAGGAAAATATTTGTTTCTGGAAAGCAGAGTCTGGAAGGAAAAGAAATATTTGTTCCTGGAGATTTTTCTTCTGCAAGTTTCTTCATTACACTTGCAGCACTTATTAAAAATTCTTATATTAAAATAAAAAATCTTGGATTGAATCCCACAAGGACAGGTTTTTTAGAGGTTATAAAAAGGATGGGAGTGAAGTTCAGAATTTCAAATCTGAGGCAGATGAATAATGAACCTGTGGGAGAACTTGAAGTTTGGGGAAGTGAGAAGATGAAGGGGACAAAAATAGATAAAAATGAAATCCCTCTTTTAATAGATGAAATTCCTCTTATTTCTTTAATTTCCTGTTTCTGTGATGGGGAGACTGAAATAACAGGTGCGAAAGAATTGAGATTTAAGGAATCTGACAGGTTAAAAGCAATAAACAGTGAACTCACAAAGATGGGGGCAGATATTACTGAAATGGAAGATGGACTCATTATTAAAGGGATAAAAAAATTAAAAGGAGCAGAATTGAATTCATGGAATGACCACAGAATAGCCATGATGCTGACAATAGCAGGTTGTGTTGCAGATGGAAAAACAGTTGTGAGGAATGTTGATTGTGTGGATGTTTCTTTCCCTGAATTTTTCAATTTACTTGGGAAACTTGAAGTTAAATTCAGGATAATAAAATAAAAAGAGAGGTTAAAAATGGATATATTTTCTGGGAGAAAACATAAAATTGCTGAAATGGTGGAAAGGTATTTGGTAAAGATTGAAGAGTGTATGGAAAATTTTAAAGAATCACTTTCAAAATATCTTGAAAAAGGGCTTTCCACAGAGTTTGATGAATTGATAGAAAAGACGCATATTGCAGAATCACTTGCGGATGATATAAGGAGGGATATAGAGAGAGATTTATATGAGAAATCCATGATACCAGAATCAAGAGGGGATATACTTGGTTTACTTGAAAGTACAGATAAGGTTTTGAGTAAAGCCCAATCAGTCCTTTACCAGATCCAGACAGAGTTTATCCAGATTCCAGAATTTTTAAAAGAAGATTTGAGAAAACTTATGAGTGTAAATATTGAAGCATTCAGGAAGGTTGTGGAAGGGATAAGGAAACTTTTTGAAAATTTAAAAGAGGTAAGGGATATAACCAATGAAATTGATAAATGCGAAAGTTCATCAGACAGGCTTGAAAGGGAAATAATAAAGAAGATTTTCCAGTCAGATATAAATCTTGGAGAAAAGATTCTGCTTAAGGAAGTAATTATTGAGACTGGAAGTATTTCGGACCTCTCCCAGGCAGTTGGAGACAGGTTAAATATAATTGCCGCTAAAAGATTGATTTGAAGATGGACCCAAGAATTATAGGTGGAATATTCCTTGGATGGTCACTGGGGGCAAATGATTCTGCAAATGTTTTTGGAACTGCTGTATCTTCTTTCATGGTAAACTACAGAATAGCAACAGTTTTGATTGCAATTTTTGTTCTAATAGGAGCATTAATTGAAGGAGGTGCTGGACTTGAGACTCTTGGAGCCATTACCGAACAGTCTTTCAAAACAGCATTCATAATCTCTATCTCTGCAGCTCTTACAGTTGCAATAATGACAATTTTTAAATTCCCTGTTTCCACATCACAGGCTGTTGTTGGAGGAATTATCGGTATAGGAATTTTACAGAAACACATTGATTTCCATTCTCTTTATAAAGTAATAATCTGCTGGATAGGGACACCGATTGGAGCGATATTTTTTTCAATGGTTCTGTATCCATCTTTTGCTTTCCTTTTCAGGAAATTAAATATGCATTTTTTAACATATGATAAAGTTATGAGATTTCTTCTTATCCTTTCAGGGATTTACGGGGCTTATTCACTTGGAGCAAATAATGTTGCAAATGTGACAGGAGTTTTCTATAAATCAGGTATGGTAAATAAATTTGAGGCTCTTTTGATAGGAGGGTTGAGTATAGGTTTTGGTGCTCTCACATACAGCAGGAATGTAATGATAACTGTTGGAAGAAAGATAATACCGATGGATGCTTTTTCTGCTTTTATAAGTGTTCTCTCTGAAGCAATAACAGTCCATATTTATGCGATAATAGGGGTTCCTGTTTCAACATCACAGGCTTTAGTTGGTGCAATAGTTGGAATAGGGATTGTTAAAGGAATCAGAATGGTGAGCGGGAAGACTGTTTTATTTATTCTTCTTGGATGGTTTCTTACTCCACTTTTAGGGGCAATTTTTTCACTTGTTCTTTCTTCTTTGTAAAATGGAAAAAATATACTTTTATCTGCCCACAAAAGTATTTTTTGAAAAGGGAGGGATTGAAAAATATCTTCCTCAAATAAAAAATTATGGGAATAAATTTCTGATTGTAAGCGGAAGGAATTTCATTTTCAGGTCAGGACTTTTTGAAAGGATAAAGAATATACTGGAGAAGGAAAGGATTGAATTTTCACATTTTTCCAATGTTAAACCTGAACCTGATACTGAAAATGTTGAAGAGGGAGTTGAATTCTGCAAAAAGGAAGGATGTGATTGTATCGTTGCCATCGGTGGAGGAAGTGCTATAGATGTTGGAAAGGCAATTGCATTGAGAAGTAAAAATTCTGGAAGAATTGAGAATTATTTTGGAGAAAAAGAATATGAAAATGAGCCATTACCTGTAATTGCAATTCCAACAACATGCGGTACAGGGAGCGAAGTAACAAGGTATTCTGTTCTTGTTTATAGAAAAGAGAATACAAAAAAGACAATTATAAGTGATAGAATTATACCGAAGGTTGCAATCCTGGATAGTTCAGTTCTGGATACACTTCCTGAAAGCCTTGTTGCAGCAACTGGAATGGATGCTTTTTCACACAGTGCAGAAAGTTTTCTATCAGTGAAAAAAGATAAACTTTCAGAAATTTTTTCAATAGAAAGTCTCAAAATTTTATGGGAATTTTTACCTTCCGCTGTCAAAGGTGATGATGAAAGTAAAGAAAAAGTATTTTTCTCTTCACTTCTTGCTGGTTTTGCAATAAATAAAACAGGGACAATAATAGTCCATGGAATTGGTTATTCACTTACAGTAAAATATGGCATCCACCATGGGACTGCAAATGCTTTATTACTTCCATATGTATTCAAATACCTTTATAAAAATGGATATAGAGAGGAAATAGAAAGACTTGGAAATATTTTTGGTAAGGTGGAAAATATAAAAAATTTTGTTAAAAAACTGGGTTTGCCTGTAAGATTGAAAGATATTGGAGTGAAAGAGGATGATATTGACGAGCTTGTAAAATTATCTAAAACTGGATGTGAAAGAGCATTAAAAAATATGAAAATAAAAGAGATAGATTTCAGGGAAATTTTAATCTCTGCATTTTAAAAAGGAGGAAAAATGGAAAAAGTAAATTTGATGGAGATGACTTTGAAAGAAGTGAAAGATATGGGAAATTTTGAAGTTGCTGTTTTACCATGGGGCTCATGCGAACCTCATAATTTCCACCTTCCATATGGAACAGATACTTTTGCGGTTGAGAAGATAGCAAAAATGAGTGCAGAGAAAGCAAAAAAGCAGGGGGCAAATGTTGTTGTTCTTCCTGCAATTCCTGTTGGAGTTAATTCAAATCTCTTTGGCTTTCCAATGACTCTGAATCTTTCACCTACCACACATCTTGCAATTTTAAAGGATATCATTGAATCTCTGGAAACCCATAAAATTTATAAACTTGTCCTTTTAAATGGTCATGGAGGGAATGAATATAAGGGGATTTTAAGAGAAATTTATGGAAAGACAAAAGTCCATGTTTTCTTAATAAACTGGTGGACACTGATAGAGGAGTTGATAAATAAAGTATGTGAGGACAAAACAGGTGAACATGCAAATGAGGCTGAGACTTCATGGATGATGTATCTTTATCCTGAACTTGTACATCTGGAATGGGCTGATGAGGGAAAGGTGAGGAAACCTGTCCTTAAAGGTCTTGAAAAGGGATGGGCATGGATGGCAAGACCATGGCATCTTCTTACAGTCAGTTCAGGATATGGAAATCCAAAAAAAGCAAATGCTGAGAAGGGGAAAATATTGGTGGAAGATGCAGTGGATAAAATAGCATCATTTCTTGTTGAATTATCAAAAGCGAAAATTGACCAGTATTTCCCTTATAAAAAGGAAATTGATTAAATGGAAGTATACCATTATAAAGAGATTGAAAATATAAAAAAGGGAAATCTTGCACTGGGTATAGGGAAATTTGATGGATTCCACCTTGGACATCAGAAAATAGTTGAAAGGATTAAAGAAATTTCCAGAGATAAAAAACTTATCCCTTCCATTTTTACATTCAGAAGATTTCCTGCCCAATTTTATCTTTATGGATGGGAAGAAAAACTGAATTTTATTGAAAATGCAGAGATTGAGGTGTGTATATGGAGCGATTTTGAAGAGATATCCAGTTGGTCAGCAGAAAGGTTTCTGGATTTTCTTCAAAAAATAGGGGTTAAGGAAATAGTTGTTGGCTTCAATTTCCATTTCGGGAAAGACAGGAAGGGAAATACAGAGTATCTCAAAAAAGTTCAGAAAAAGTATGGTTTTTCTCTATCAATAATTCCACCTGTCAGAATTGGCAATGAAATTGTTAATTCTTCAAGGATAAAGAATTTGCTTGAAAAAGGAGAGATAGAAAATGTAAACAGGCTTCTTGGCAGGGATTTTTCTATAAAAGGGAAAGTAATTGAAGGGAATTCCAGAGGGAAAAAACTTGGATTCCCAACAGCAAATATTTTACCTTCCAATAAAGTTGAAATCGGAAATGGAGTTTATGCCGGATATGTGAGATATGAGGGGAAATTTTATAAAGGAGCAATAAATATAGGTATCTGCCCAACATTTTCAGGGAAAGAAAAAAGAATAGAGGTGCATATTCTTGATTTTGATAAAGATATTTACGGGCAGATTATTGAAATTTATTTATTGAAAAAAATAAGAGATGAGATGGATTTCGGTTCTGAAGATAAATTGAAAGAAAGAATTAAAGAGGATTTGAAAATAGTCAGTAAAATAAAACTTCCAGATTCTAACCTGCTTTTTTCTCCAGCATAAACTCTCCTCTACCTGAAGGACAATCTATGATTATTTTCCCTCCATCCTTTTTAAACTTCAGAGAACGGGAAGAGTATTTCTTTTTTAATTTTTCTGTCCATGCCCAGACCCATTCATCAGGTACTGGTTTATAAGTTGCAGTAGATGGAGAAAAGTCACATCTTATGGTTATCTTTACTGGATTGTCTGTTTTTATATGCCCTTTAATACTCTCTCCATCAAAACTTAAAGAAAGATGAGAAACTTTTTCTGTACTCTCTACTATTTTTGAACCTTTCCATTTAAGATATGTGCCATTCCTTATCAGTAAAGATTTTATTTTTCCATCTTTTGTTCTGAAAAATGTGTATAAGCCATCTGTTTCAAAATCTGATGAGGAAATATCTTTTCCACTTGCAACATAATCTGTGTAATTTCCATTTTTTATTTCCACACAGGAGAATTTTTCTGTTGATATATCTTTGAAAACAGGTGGATTCTCTTTATCACAGAGGATTGTATAAAGGACTGTAATTCTGTACATTGTTGATGCCCTTATTTTATAACGGATTAAAGGATGGTCAACCTCATTATAATGTGGATAAGTTGAGCCAATCGCACACCAGAATTTTTCCACACTTATCTTTGAAGATGGTGTGGAGAAAAGGTAAAGTTTTATTTTCTTCTTATCAATGTTGGTGGTTGTCCAGGTTATCAGCCTTCCATTTTTGCAGATGAGTTCTTCTTTACCAAATTGTTTTTTCAACCAGTCAACCTTTTTATTTTCAACCTCTAAATCTCCAATGACATACCCTATTGATTTTTTACCACTTAATACTGTTGGTTTGAAATTAAGACTTGTTAAATGGAAAAGAGCATGTATATCTCTTTCCTGGTTCCCAACAAGGTTATCCAGAATGATAAAGTATTCTTTATGCGGGAATATAACAACTCTGCGCCATATTACAGGATTATCAAGATGGATAACAGGGCCATAATCTTTCCCTTTCCATTTACCCCTTCCAAATAATCCATCCTGAACCCAGTTCCATCCATTTGATGGAGATGGTTCTTCTGATCTGTCTTCAATTGTATGCCAGTACATCTTTGCATCAGCAAATTCAACTGGTCCACTTTTAGCATAATCTGTGAAATATGCAGGCTGGTCAAATTTTTTAAATGTTTTATGGCTTTTAACAGCTCCTCCAACAGGCCCCTTACCATTGTTAATCATCAATACATTGTGTCCTTTTGAATCTACAGGTCCATAACTTCCCTCACCAAGTCTTTCTTTTAATCCACAATAACTTTTTACCTCTCCAGAATCATGGATGAGCAGGTCTCCTTTTGAATAATATTCAATATTAAGATTATCATGGTGGAACATACATCTGTAAGCATCATTTGGTATATTTATCACTCTGAAAAACAGATAATTTGCAGTCTTTTCCCAGTTTTCTCTGAATACAGCAGTCTCTGTCATGGGAGAGATAAAGGTTGTCCATTTTGGTGGGTGACCAGGAGGTAAATTTGTAAGGTCAACCCATGCAAATATTGGAAGAGTTATATCTCTTGGTGTGCCAAGAAATTTTTTAATAAACCATGAAAACCAGTATTTATCAGGTTCCGGTAAAGAGATAGCTCCTCTGTACCATCCATAAAATCCAGCAGGATAAACTTTATTCCCGTGAGCAGCTATATATGTTGGATTCATTCCATTTGGCAACATTTCTATTATGGGATTGACAAAGACTTTTCTTGCAAACGGGAATTCTTCAAAAAACTGTGGTTCAAATCTGCGCAGTATTACAAACCAGGTTAGGTATCCACTTATAGCATATTCGTGGTAATTATATATCTTGTATAACCCTCCCTCATTGAAATATCCGTCAATTCTTCTTTTTGTAACAGGATGGCAGAAAAGATATTCAGTCCCTGCTTTTAACCATTCTACAGGGCCTGTTTTGAAAGGAGACTTATAATCAGCAAGAACAAGAGCTACTGTTCCACATGTTGGGAAATTATACTTTGCTTCATATTCATCCTTTAATCCATAGTGATAAAGAGCATCTGCACCCTTTGCAAGCTGGTACCTTACATGTTTATTTACTTCAGGAGCATTTTTTTCAAGATATTCTGCTAAGAAATCATAAGCAGTAGCACATTTTCCAACCCACCATGCCATTCTGCGGTCAGGTGTTCCTTTCAAATACATCTTCTTGAATCCTTCAACAGCAGCCTTTGCATATTTTTCATCACCTGTCACCTGGTATGAGACTCCCATATTCAACATCCCGTCTCCACCTCCAGCAGATTT